>DATERP010000167.1:0-9328 GCA_035271385.1 Thiopseudomonas sp.
TTAAACTAAAGGTCATAGGTGCGATTGTAGCAATTTCCGCGATTGATCTTTTAAAGTCGTTTATGGATATATCACTGACAATGAACGATGCAGACACCAACAGTTTAAAATGGAAAGTCATTATTCACATGGCATTCGTTGCATCCGGCGTACTATTTGCCATTATGGACAAAGTGGCCGGTGATACTAAAAAGCACTAGGGCTCTGCAGGCTCTACTTTTAACTGATTTGCTTCCGGCATGAGTCGAAGATACGAGGCAGGTAACTGTAGAGTGTCTATGAAATTGTGGGAAGTCCATTTCAATCCAGCCGTTTGGTTTTAAGGTATCGGCAGCAGGGTTAAGCGCTGTTTGCCGTACACAGCATTGATATCTTTATAGATAATCGGCAGCGGATATAAGCGTCCAGCTACGCTGCTATCGAGTGTGTAGTAAGGACTCTGTGGATTATCAGTTTGGCTACTGAAGCTGGCCGCTGATACCGGTGTGCTGCGGGCGAAATCAACCAACAGCATTTGGCTCTTGTGTGCAGAGGTATAGGTTGTGGCAACGGGCGTTGCGCTACGACTGCTGATCAGATTGTCCAGCATAAACTGTGCTTTGGAGACAGATGAGCCTTGCCAGAACGGGCTATCCGCACGTCCTAGAATATGATCGAGCCAAGCTGGGTAACTGTGCTGGTTATGTAGAGTGAATGCCTGCTGGATGCTATGGGGCAGGGCACTTAAGTCTTGCTTAAATAACTGCTCTTGCGCCTGTTGTAGTAGGCCATTGAGCCAGTCGCTGTGTCTTTTAGACAGTGGCTGCTGTGGATTAATAGCTAAGAACTCCTGCAGTGTGTGTTGCGCTGCAGAGCGCTGTGTTGCCGGCATGTCGTGTATGGCTTGTGCTAATGCGCTGGGCATAGCTGCACCGTTAAGCATCAACTGTAATTGCGCGAGTAGCCATGGGCGTTGTTGAGTAGGGTCTTGTAACGCGGCATTGGCTGATACGGGCTTTTTGGCCAATTGTAAGGCAAGGTTTTCTGCGCGCTCAGGATTCGCCCAACTGCTAGATAATTGCATGCCGTAACCGGGTTGGATTAAGCGTTGATTCGCCGCACTGAGCCAGCCTTGCTGTGGATCTTGATCGTAGGGAAACAGCATCGAGTCAGCATAGCCTTCCCAAGCAATTGCGCTGTCCCAACCTGCGGATGGAAATAAGCCGCGGCTGTTACGTCGATTAGGGTACGTACCTGTCACCTGCCAAGCAATATGTTCTGCATCAGCCAACAACACATTCATCGGCAGACTGTTGAGTTTGGGTAATGCTTGTGTTGCTTGCTCGACAGAAGAGCTGCGTAATAACTGCAATAATGCTTGTAAGCTCTGATCATTGTCAGTGCGCGCCTGCTGCAAGGCGAGGCCAAAGCCTGTGTTGCTATTGGCCGGTAGTGAGGTTAATAAAGGTCCGTGCGCGGTGCGGTATAGCGCTTCACGAATCGGTTGCTGGCCTTTGATAAAAAAGGTTTCCATACGCTGCTGCGCAGGCTGCCAGGTGGTATCGACCAAGTATTCCAGACGGCCATTGTGCTGGCGCAATTGCTCAATAAATACATCCTGGGTGTCGGCCATGACCGCGCTGAGGCTGTAAGCAAGCTTGCCATTAAAACCAGATAGCAGTAGTGGAATGCCAGGAATGCTTAAGCCTGCTGCTTGCAGTTGCGGTGAGTGCAAGCTGACCCAACTATAGAGTGTAGGCTGCTGGGCTTGGCTGTGTAATGTTGTGAGTGCTAAGACACTGCGGCGCGTTGTTGTGTGCTTAGCACTGGCCACCCAACTGCTGGCCAGCGGGGCCTGCATGGAATTGACAGCTGCGAATTGATTGAGTGTATCGAGCAATTGCACTGTACTGTCGCGTAAGGCGCGATTTTTAATGGCTGCACGGGGTGCTTTGAGCAGCTTATCGGCCTCATTAGATGCGACGGGTTCGTCAGGATAAACAGGCAATAACCATGGCAGTTTTTCTGCGTCCAAATGCTGAGCTAAGCCTAAAGCTAAAACCTCTTCTGCAAGATTACCGCTTTGGCTCAAGCTCAACAGGGCAAACAATAAAGCGCTGTCTGTCGCTTGCCAGTATTCAGGCATATAGTTCACGCGGGCTAACTCAGGTGGCAGTGTATTGCGCATCTGATACAGATAAGCGTTAACGCCACGCGCGTAAATTTCAAAATAGTTTTGCAGGTTTTTGGGTGCGTTTTTATACAGAGTCTGCGCATCTGCTTGCAGATTGATGGAACGCATCAGGCGGTCAAGATTAAGCGCCTCAGCGCCTTGCATTTCCGCTAAGCGTCCTTGGGCTAATAAACGCAGTTGCACCATCTGAGTCAGACGGTCGTTAGCGTGACTAAAGCCTAGGGTAAAGAGTAAGTCATGAAAGTTGTTCGCCTCAATCACCGGCATGCCTGCTGGGTTTTTACCGATATAGCTCGACTGCGCCACACCTTTAACACGCAGGGTGCTGTTATCAGCCATTACGCTGCTGCTCGCGCCTGATTCCAAGAACTGGCACGCAGCTAAAGTGCTCAGTGTGAGTGCTGTGCAAACAGCTTTTACAGCAAAGGATGGAAACCTAGAGCGTGCGCGCAGAGTCAAAGTTGGCATAGTAAAACTCAAGTCAGGAGGCTAAGCGGGCGGTTGATTCAGCCTGCAGGCGCCTATTATAGGGTGTGAGCTGGTATCCTTGACAGTCTTTTACACGGCTCGTTCCGCAGGGTTCAATTGCAGTGTAGATTCAGTGCGCAGCGCTTAGCGATATCAGCGAGTTTATGCTTGGATGCGGGCTGAAGTGTATTTGGGTGTGTTAAAAACGTTTAAAGCAGTAGAGTGCGCAAGGCGTCAGTGTCTTGGCGATGTCGACAACATATTATTCACAAGTTAAGGGTAGGCCGCGTGTTAGCAACAGAAAAGCAATATGTGCAATGGCACGAAAACGAAACCTTACGCAACGCCCGTTGGTTATCTGAAAGCAATCAAGTACCGCCTGCGCGCATAGTCTTGGTCGACGATAATACGACCGCAGATGAAGCCTACCGCTGGGCTTGCGAAGGCACATCAATGCTGTGGTGTGGTGATTTTCATAATGCGCGGCAACTACTGCAAGCCATCACGCGCCGTATTGAACGTACTGAGCAGCGTAAAATCAGTAAAGCTGCGAAGTCAGGCCAACCAACAGCAGAATCCTTGGTCATTCCCAATTTATTTCATCAGCAGCGCCAAGCTCAAGCCCAGCGCTCGCGCGTCTTAAGTCGTTTGCTGTTGGCGCTGGATGCAGGTTACGTCAGCGCATTACGCCGAGCGCCGGACGTGAGTGCCGCCTGCACCGCTGCCTTTGGTGAGTTGGATGAGCCATGTTTAATCTCGTTTCGTGACGTGCAAGGTGCCTTAGGCGCAGCGCAATGGCGTGCGAAAGGTGTACCTATTACCGGCTTGGATGTGTCGATATTTCCGCACTACGGTGTGTTTGCACCGACACGCCATGAATATGTGCAGTTGATGCTCAATGCACCGTTGCCTGCTGCACATGATGTAGCCTTGGATATTGGTACCGGTACCGGCTTGCTGGCGATTATTTTAGCGCAACGCGGTGTGAAGCAGGTGATTGCTACCGATCTCAATCCGCGAGCTTTAACCTGTGCTAACGAGAACTTTACCGCGTTAGAGTTAACCAATGTGCAGTTGCAGCAAGCGGATTTATTTCCCACTGCTGCGCCATTAGCCAACTTGGTTGTCTGTAATCCACCCTGGTTACCGGCTAAGCCCAGTTCACCACTGGAGTACGCCGTTTACGATGCCAATAGCGCGATGCTGCGTGGGTTTTTACAAGGTGCCAAGCAGCACTTAGCTGAGCAAGGTGAGGTGTGGTTGATTCTGTCGGATTTAGCTGAGCATTTACAGTTGCGCACTCGCGATGAGTTATTGGGCTGGTTTGCAGAGGCTGGTTTAGCAGTAAAGTACCGCCTAGATACCGAGCCTAAACATGGCCGCAGTCAGGATAAAACAGATCCCTTGTTTGCTGCGCGCAGTGCAGAAATCACTTCCTTGTGGTGTTTGGTCGCGCAAGCATAACAATTGCTGCAGTAATGACCCTCACAACAAGACCTAGCGCTGAAGTGATATTGAGTTGCTATCAGCGTTGCTGCTCAATATTTGTACCTTATTCGCCTAGCAGGTGCTAAAAAACAGCATATGTTCTGCTGTTTTTACCTATTTATTTCGTTTTTGTGAACTGCGTCACATAAACGGGTTTGCACCTTAGAGTCTCTTGTACTTCAATCAAGCTGTATGGGGCAGATGCTCTTGATTGCTAGGTAGGGACGCTATGTTGTTGAGAGCATATAGGTGTGTGTGGTTAAGCTTTTTGTGTGTGTCGAGCGCAGTCGCGCAAATACAATTACCTTTAGATCGTGAGTTAGCGCAAGAACGCCAAGAGCGTTTACTGCAAGAGCAACAGCGTCGCTTAGATGAGCTGCAAGCGCTACCTGCACCAGCACTGAGCGTACCCAGTTTGCCTGCTGATGACAGTAGCGCCTGTCTTGATGTGCAGAGCATTGAGCTCAACGGTGCGCATTTTTTATCGGTACGTCAGCGTACCGCGTTAACTCAGCCTTTTACCGGGCAATGCTTGAGCGCCAGTGACCTGAATCGCCTATTGAGCGAGATCACCAATGCCTATTTACAGCGTGGTTACGTCACCACGCGGGCTTATTTGCCGCCACAAAATCTAGAAAACGGTGTGCTGCAGATTCAAGTGATTGAAGGACGCTTAGAAGGCATCGAAGGTGCTGGGATCAGCAGTGCGCGCGAAATCTCTATGAGCTCACCCGCCCGTGTCGGCGAGCGCTTAAATCTACGCGAGTTGGAACAGCTGGTTGATCAACTGTCACGTTTACCCTCACGACCTGTGAGTGTGCAATTGACACCTGGGAGTGAAGTGGGTGGCAGTCGTGTGATTTTACAAGGTCAAAAACTTAAGCCGTGGCGCGTTGCATTGAATCGTCACAATGACGGCCAGCGCAGCACGGGTGAGCAGCAGTGGGGGTTAAGTCTGGCTTGGGACAGCCCCTTAGGTTTGGCAGATCAGCTGACTTTGCGCGGTAGCGGGGATGCGGTGAGTGATAGCTATAAGCACTCGGCTACGCACGGCTTAAGTTACAGCGTACCGCTGGGCTGGTGGACACTCAATTACTTCTATAATCACAGTTATTATCGCACTAAGACGTACGGCCGTGGTTTTTCATTCGTGCTCGATGGCGTCAGTACCACGCAAGCACTTATGGCTGAGCGCGTGCTGCACCGCAATGCTGTGAGTAAAACGGCATTCAGTATCGGTCTGAGTCATTTGCGCAGTCGTAATTATCTGGATAATTACCGTTTAGATATCTCCAGTCATCGCCTGACTGAGCAGCAGTTGAGCTTTAATCATGGGCGACGTATCGGTTCGGCCTTTGTGAATTTTGACCTGGGTTATCAGCGCGGTAGCGGTGCGCTCGATGCACAAAGCGCTGCTCGACCGCGTCAAGGTGAGCCGGTGGCACGGCATAAAAAATATACTGTCAACGCCAGTTATTTACATCCCTTTCAGTTGTTCGGTGAGCGTTTAAGTTTTGATAGCGTTTTCAGTGCGCAGCGCAGTGAAGATGTGCTGTTCAGTGCGCAGCGCTTGAGCCTCGGCGGGCTCTACTCCGTGCGTGGGTTTAAAGAGCAATCAGTCAGTGGTGACAGCGGTTATTACCTGCGTAATCAGCTGCGTTGGACGCGTCCCGTAACTATGGAGTGGCTGCGACCTCTAGTACAGGAATATAGCCTAGTAGCTGCCTACGATATGGGAGCGATTCGAGGCGATCGTTACAACCATGAAAGCAGTGGGCGTTTAGCCAGCCATGCTTTTGAACTCAGTGCGCGCGGTCAACACATGGCCCTGTCTATGACAGCAGCTCATAGCCTGTCGCGCCCCAAGGCTATTGAGCGTAAAGAGCGTCCTTTTTATTTTCGATTTGATGTGTTTTTCTGAAAAGGATTTCAGTATGCATATGCACAGCCGTTTATCTAAAGCTATCGCCCGTACTTTAGTAGGGGTGATGTGGGTTCAGCCACTACTGACTGTTGCCGCTGATTTGCGCGTAGATAACAGTGCTGGTGGTAATACACACCTCACGCAAGCAGGCAATGGTGTGCCTGTAGTGAATATTGCTAAGCCTACAGCCAAGGGCTTATCGCATAATAAATTCACTGATTATAACGTGCAGCAGCAAGGTCTAATTCTTAATAACAGCACCGCTAAATTCGTGCCCACGCAATTGGGCGGCATTATTAATGGTAACGCTCAACTGGATGGCCAGTCAGCACGCTTAATTTTAAATGAAGTCACAGGTGGGCAAGCCAGTCAGCTTAAAGGTTACACCGAGGTAGCGGGTCGACAGGCGCATGTTGTTGTGGCTAACCCGCATGGGATCACCTGCGATGGCTGCGGCTTTATTAATACGCCCCATGCCACCCTGACCACCGGAAAACCGATTATTGAGCACGTCCAGCTCAGGCGGTATGACGTCGATGGTGGGCAGATTGAGATTGTTGGTGCAGGTCTCAATGCCAGTAATATCAGTCAATTTGATCTCATTACTCGCAGCACCAAAATCAACGCTGAACTGCACGCCAATCAACTCAATATCATCACGGGCCTTAACAGCGTCGATGCGCAAACCCTAGAAGCCTCAGCTAAAACTAACCTTGCAGACGACAAACTCAGCTTAGCCATTGATAGCTCCGCTTTAGGTGGCATGTATGCCGGTACGATACGTTTAGTCGGTACCGAAGCGGGTGTGGGTGTAAAGCTCGCTGGCGATATGGCCGCCAGTGCCGGTGATATCCGTATTGATGCCAACGGGCATCTGAGCCTAGCCAGAACAGCGGCTAAAGGTGATATCAAACTCAATGCAGCCCAGATCGATTTAACGCAAGATGTTTACAGTGAGCAGTCAGCTCAAGTTATCGCCCAGAATGGAGCCATTACTGTAAGTGACAGTCTGGCCGCTGCTAGTGATCTACATCTAAATGCTGCACTGATTGATAACCAAGGCGTGATTGAGTCGGGTACTCAAGCTGATGGCAGCAGCAATACTGCCAGTATTTTAACAGTGCAAGGTGGCGAGTTTAAAAACCAAGGCAAAGTGGTTGCGCAAGGTGCTTTGAATACTGATTTAAATGTATTGAATAATCAGGGCGGACAGATTGTTGCGGTCGATGCAGCGCAGATTGATGCCAAGCATATTGATAATCGTGGTGGGCAGCTGATTGGCCAGCACACCCTAGACCTTAAAGTACAGCAGTTAGATAACGCCCAAGGCACTCTGGCGAGCAATCAAGATTTAACCATTCAAGCGTCTGATCAGATCAATAACACTAACGATGGGCTGATCTTGAGTCAGAGCGGTGATCTAAACATCTCCAGCTCAACAATTAATAACCAAGACGGTGTGTTGCAAGCTAATACTGGCGCTGTAAACCTAACCGCCAGTGGTTTGCTGAATAATCAAAGCGGAAAAATACTGGCAAATAGCAACTCGCTCCAGCTCAATGCACAGCAACTGAATAACCAAAAAGGCGTTATCCAAGCTCACAGTGTTGATGTGGTTGGAGGCGATGCCATAGATAATCGTCAAGGGCAGATCATTGCAATACAGGGCAATTTACAACTCGCACAAGCGGCGATTAACAACGATGGCGGCAAGTTTATTAGCCAACAAAACTTAACAGTTGATGCGTCGAGTTTATCCAACCAAAGCGGTTTGATCGGTGGGCAAGAGGTTGCAGTCAGTTTGATGGGGCACTTGAACAACAAATCAGGGCTGGTTGAAGCAACAAATAGTCTGTTGTTAAGCGCAGGCTCGACGAGTAATGATAGTGGCCGCTTACGAGCTTTAGGGCAGACTGGCAGTAGTGCTTTTACCATCAAGACGCTATTTAATAACGATAAAGGTTTGGTTGAGGTCGGTAACCAGCACTTTTTATTAAACAGCCAAGCCTTGAGCAACCAGCAAGGAACTGTGCGTCATTTGGGCGATCAGTTTGCTTTAAATCTAAGTGATGTCGGCGAAGCTGGCGGCAGCTTTCTTACTAATGGGATCCTGAGACTTGATCTGGATCGTTGGCTCAATAGCAGTGAGCTACAAGCTCAACAAATAGAACTCAAGGTAAACCACTTCACCAACACCGCTAGCGGAGTGTTGCGCTCAATTGATGATTTGCATGCCAGTGGCAATATCTGGGTGAATGACGGGCAGATTGAAACTGATGGTGCATTGCATCTGTCCTTGACCGATAGCTATACAGGCAAGGGTGCGTTACACAGCCAAGGCAATCTCTATCTAAAGAGCCAGAACCTCGAGTTGCAACAAGGCGCCAGTGTGCGCAGTGCTAAAAATGTTGTGTTTGAACTCGGTGGTCGTTTGCTGAATGCCGGAGCCTTGAGTACGGCAGGTGATGTACAGATTCTTGCCAACGATTTAGATAACCAAGGCGCTCTCGGTGCTGGCCAAAACTTGCGTATTGAAACAAATAACCTCTTGAATCAAGGATTGGTTTTTAGCGGCGCCGATATGGCTTTGCGCAGTAATACACTGACCAACCTGTATGGCGATATTTATAGTCTAGGCGTTTTAACTGCCGCCAAAGATGATGCCTATACCGCGATGGCGTTACTGGAAAATCGTTCGGGCAGTATTGAGTCCGACAATGAGATGTATCTGCACGCTGCTACAATCAACAACCATAAAGAACAGTTTCGCTTAGGTAAAAACCTAGTTTATGGACGTATCGGAGTAACTTGCTATGACTGCAGTGGTGATCATCACAATGTTGATTATGTCGCCACTGAGCATTTTGAAATTGCTGTAGAAGAGGACTCAGCGGCTGCGCGTATTCACTCAGGTGGTGACTTGATTATACAGGGCAGCGATGTATCTAACCGTTATAGCAGCTTAACGGCTATTGAGAATATCAATATTATTGCTGATACGTTAGAGAACTTAGCGGCCAGCATAGGTACAGCACAACGGGTTCGGCGCTTTAATACCGGACGAGTAACGGACGGTACTGATGCGCGTTTTCGTTGGAACTATATTTACCCTTACAATCGTCGAGCGTTGCCCAAAAATATGCCTAGTGCCCTTTATCGTTGGCGATTAGTCAGCGATATCGAAACGCAAACGTCCACAGGCAGTGCTGCACCCGCTATTATTCAAGCCGGAGGCAATGTCCATATTCAGGCGAGAGAGACCATAAATAATGCGT
>DATERP010000168.1:0-4557 GCA_035271385.1 Thiopseudomonas sp.
GGCGTGGCATTTTTTGTCTGCGGCATGCAGCGCGCACGCAATTCAGACCAGCTGGCAATGGCTAAATTACGATCAATAACACTGCCAATCAGTGCGCCCAATAGCGCACCTGGTATATGTGCCACGCTCAAACCCAGCACAGCACCCGCTAGTGTTGCAGGCCAAATCATAGACGCGCCAGCAACGCTTCAGTTGCCGCTAAACGCTCTGGCGTCCCGACATCAATCCAATGACCATCAAACGGCTCACCACTGACATCACCATCACGCATGGCAAAGCGCAATAAGGGTGCTAGCTTAAAAGCACCGGCAGCACTGTCGGCAAACAATTTTGGATGCAATACGGCAATACCGCTGTAAGTTAAAGTATCCACTGAAGTACTCGGTAGTTGCACTTGTCCATCCGCTAGCAAAAAATCACCCTCAGGATGATGCTCAGGATTGGGCACTAACACTAAGTGCGCTAAGCCTGCTAATGGACGGCGTAAGGCGGCAAAATCATAATCAGTCCAAATATCGCCATTGACCACTACAAAGGGCTCATCGCCCAAATACTTCAGTGCTTGGAAAATCCCACCACCGGTTTCTAACGGCTGTGTTTCACGCGAGTAAGTGATCTGTAAGCCAAAGCGCTCACCATTGCCCACATGGGCTTCGATCTTCTCACCAAGCCAAGCATGGTTAATGACGACCTCAGTAAAGCCTGCACGCGCTAAAGCACCTAAGTGGTACTCAATCAAAGGCACACCTGCTACAGGAATCAATGGCTTGGGCGTATTCAGCGTCAAGGGGCGCATCCGCTCGCCTTTACCGGCAGCTAATATCATGGCTCGCATAGTGTTTTATCTCACCTCTGGGAAACTGGCTAAAAGTTGGGCTAAAGGCGCAAGTGCTGGCTGACGCTCAATCACTTGCTGCAAGTAATTAAAAAAGCGCGGTACATCGGCTAAGTAGCGCGGCTTACCGTCACGGTGATTAATTCGCGCAAAAATACCAATCACTTTAAGGTGACGCTGTGCGCCCATCAAATCACAATCATATTGAAACTCTGCAAACGTCTCAGGCAAAGCAATCCCAGCCGTGCGTGCTTGTTGCCAATACTGCTGCAGCCAGCCTTCCACACGCTGTTCGGGCCAACTGATAAAGGCATCTTTAAACAAGCTGGTGATGTCATAACTAACAGGGCCACGTACCGCATCTTGGAAATCCAGCACGCCTGGATTGGGCTCACTGAGCATCAGGTTGCGTGGCATATAGTCACGATGTACCAAGACTTGCTGTTGCTCGAGCGCGCTGTTTACCAACACATCACAGGCCTGCTGCCATAAATACTCTTGCTGCTCGCTGAGTGTGATACCCAACTCATGCTGCACATACCACTCTGGAAACAATTGCAGTTCACGGCGCAGCAATGCTTCGTCGTAAACCGGTAAGTGTGCGTCATCGATCTCAATCTGCTGCAATTGAATCAAAGCGCCCATCGCTAAAGCAAAGAACTCATCTGCATTATCGGGGTTCAGAACTTCCAGCCATGTTTGCTGGCCTAAATCAGACAGCACTAAAAAGCCACGTTGTAAGTCTTGTGCCCATACTTTAGGCACATGCAAACCACCCTCAGCTAACAGCTGGGCCATTTTTACAAAAGGGGTGCAATCCTCGTGTGGCGGTGGCGCATCCATCAGCACTAAATCAACTTGATCTGAGTGCCAACGAAAATAACGTCGAAAACTTGCATCGCTGCTGGCTGGTTGCAGGTTATTTACGGTAGTCTCTGTGCAACCTATTTTCTGCGCAATGTGCGGTAACTGCTCAGAAAACCACTGCGTTAGCTCATTTAAACGGCTATCGTTGTTATTTATACATTGATTGGGCATGGTAATTCTCCAACGGTGCTGGCCGTTCTGTAGGGCATGCTTTATTATCGCTGATCTTTTCCAGCCCTTCGAGAGGCATGCAAGGTATTTCACCAAGCGCATGCGGGAAGCACGGACACATACTATGGCAGCTAAATATATTTATCGTAAAAAATTCCCCCTACTGGCAACTGGGGCACTCTGTATCTTACAGCCTTTGCTCAGTAGCAGTAATGCCGTAGCGCAGCAGTATGATTGCCAAGCTACCACTAGCGGCGGCTGGGCATGTAATACACAAGAAAGCGCAGTGACTCTACCTCAGCGTCCTGATAACGCGCCTGTTATTGCCCCGCAACAAAAAAGCACAACCCGTGCCGCCGCAAAACCTAAAGAAACAGTGCCAGCAACCAAGAGCAAAGGCACCGCACTAGCCTATCGCAGCGCAGACTTTAGCCATTTAGATTGGGTACCGCGCGAGCAACTGACCACTGAGCAGTTAGCTGAAGTAGGTCCTTATTGTGGCGGTAACTACATTGAGCCACTACGCCCTGGTCTGAACGACACGACCGCTTTTAAAGATGCGCCTTTATATATCAATGCCGGCGCATCACGCTACGAGCAAACCACAGAAACCGCGACATTAGCTGGTGATGTGGTGATTCGCCAAGCCAGCTTGCAAGTCGAAGCCGATGAAGCCAACCTCTATCAGCAAGATAATCTGGGTGAGCTCAAAGGCAATGTACGCTTACGTGACCGCAATACTCTTGTTGTTGGTGATCGTGCAGAACTGCAACTGGATAACGGTGAAGCCAAAATTGAAAACGCTGAATATGTGATGCATACCGGCGGCACTCGTGGTCACGCGCAATATATCAAGCGCCACGAAGATTCAGTTATTCGTCTTAAGGATGGCTCATACACCAGCTGTGAGCCTGGTAGTAATACCTGGCACTTGCAGGGTAACAACGTCACGCTCAACCCCAACACAGGTTTTGGTACTGCAACCAACGTGACTCTGCGCGTGAAAGATATACCGGTGTTTTATACGCCTTATATCCACTTCCCGATTGATGATCGTCGTCAGTCAGGTTTGCTACCGCCGAGTATCAGTTACAGCAACCGTAAGGGTGTCGATATCACCACCCCTTACTATTTCAACTTAGCGCCTAACTTTGATGCCACTCTCTACCCCAACTATATGGGCAAGCGCGGTTTACTGACTGAAGGTGAGCTGCGCTACTTAGGTAAGAGCAGTGAAACTACAGTGGGCGGTGCATTTTTAAACGACCGCGAAACCGAACGTAAAAAACAGTCTAAGTACAAGCAAGATCGTTGAATGTATACCTTGCAACATGAGCAAGGCTTTAATTCACGCCTCTTAGGTAGCGTGGATTACACTGATATCAGCGATCCGTATTACTTCCAAGATTTGCGCAGTAATATCGTCACTGCCTCATCAGAAACCTTAGATCAAAAAGCTGCTCTGACTTGGCGTGGTGATAGCTACACAGCCAAACTAGGTGTGCATGCCTATGAAATGGCCAATATCAGTGATATTACGCCCTACGATCGTTTGCCACAGTTCACCCTCAATGGCGCATTACCCTACGAGCCTGCTGGTCTGCAAATGAGCTACAAAACTGAGTTGACACGTTTTGATCGCTCGTTGAAAAAAGGTCAATACAGCGATAAAGATGGTGCTAAAACCAATTGGAGAGACACAGGACTCCAAGGTCTAGACCGCGCAAACGGTAGCCGCCTGCATGTTGAACCAGCGATTAGCTTACCGATGAACTGGAGTTGGGGTTATGTTAAGCCGGCGATTAAATACGCCTATACACGCTATGACCTCAGCTTAGATAGTGTGGGTAAGCAAGAGTTTAAAACTAATAATCAAAAATTCAACAGCAGTCCCGATCGTAGCGTAGGTATTTATAGCGTCGACAGTGGTTTGTATTTTGATCGTCAGAGCCAACTCTTTGGTAAGTCGTATCGCCAGACATTAGAGCCGCGCTTGTTCTATCTGTATGTGCCCAACGAAGATCAATCAGATATGCCACTGTTTGATACCAGTGAAAGCCAGTTCAGCTATGCCAGCCTATTCCGTGATAACCGCTTTAGCGGCCATGACCGTATCGGTGATACCAACCAAGTGTCTCTGGGTTTAACTAATCGCTGGTTAGAAGACAATGGTTTTGAGCGCCAACGCATCAGTGTTGGCCAAGCCTATTACTTTACCGATCGCAAGGTTTTGTTATCCGGCAAAGACTATAAAAGCGTGGCAGAAAACACCAGTACGCGCTCACCTTACGCGCTGGATTATATGCTGCAATTTAACAGTGACTGGCGTGTCAATGCAGACTTGATGTGGGATCCTAAAACACATCGCACCCGTTCGGGCAGTGCCATGCTGCATTATCAGTCGCAGGATGATTTAAATAAAATCGTCAACTTTGGTTACCGCTACCGTAACGATGGTGTCCACTACAACGAAAATAATGGCCGTTGGGAGTCCGGTAATAGTGACTATGTTTACAATACTGTGCCAGGTGATCCAACAACACGAAAAGTATACAAAGACTTCTACAAAGTTGAGCAAACCGATGCTTCAATTATGTGGCCCATCGTACCGCAGTGGAACGCTATTGCGCGCTGGCAGTATGACTACAACCGCAACAGCACATTGGAAGCCTTTGGTGGTTTTG
>DATERP010000169.1:0-3278 GCA_035271385.1 Thiopseudomonas sp.
GAACCTAAACCCATGCGGCGGGTTTTGCCGTCTATTTTGTAACGGTACACCCACGAACCACCGCCACCAGTTTTAACGCTTAAATACAGACCGCCACCAGCTGCGTGCTGTCCGGCTTTGCCTTCTTTAAGCAGTGCATTAACACCCTTTACGCTGGTTGCTTTAACTCTATCATTCATGGCACTAGACACCCTGGTAGACACTTTGGTAGACACCTTAGCGCTGATAATAGCTGTTAGGATGAGTGCTTACAAGTTCACAATAGTTAACGTAAGCCTTGAATACAAAGGGCTTGAGTGTTGATTGGGTATACTTTGAGTGGGTGACTGTTCGCTTACTCTAACAGACTCCTTCACCGCCATATTTATAAAGAACCTCTGATTCGTCAGGGGTTTTTTTATGCCTGCTATTTGCCGATCAATAAGAATCGAGCACGTCTTTAGTTTCTAAGTACTAAGCCGATACATTCATTAGAAGACCTGCACAGAATCCGACATTTAACAGGAGTCACAGCATGCTACCACCACTTTCCCGCACACCTCAGCCCGACACTGCCAGCGCATCAAGCAAGTTGAGCTCCCAGCCGACCGCCCAAGGTTCTGCGTTAGATGAATCACAGAAAACAGCAGCCACCAGTCCACAAGGGCAAAAAACTCAGTTAAATGAACAAATCCTCCAAGCCTCTTTAGATGTATCGATCAGCTCAGGCAATAACTCAATGGCTTTGCTCTACCGCACTGCCATCGACAATATTAACGAGCAATTGGCTCCTGAATTTGGCCCTAATGCCTTACAAGCAGCTATGCAACAAGACAACAGCCCCGAAGCCACGGCGGAGCGCATCTTGTCGCTCTCCACTGCGTTTTTTGATTCTTATGCAAGCCAGCATCCTAATAAAGACCCAGAAGATGTGGCGCGTCATTTTGTTGATATCATGCGCGGCGGTTTTGAAAAGGGCTACAACGAAGCGGCAAGCATTCTTAAAGGTTTAGGTGTACTTGAAGAAGGCGGCCTAGTCGCAACTGAGATTGGTAAAACTTTTGAGTTAGTACAAAAAGGTTACGATGACTTTTTACAAACCAAACTCGACGCACTGCAAGATAGCGCAAGCGCTGATCAATAAAAGTGCGTGCCCCAAGCAGTTATTGGGAGTGAAGTCAGCCCTAGCACTGACTTCACTCCTTATTGACTCAGCAACACTGCGCATTAAAAACCTACCGCTGATGCGCTAACAGCTGCTTTTCTTGATATATCACGTGCTCAACGCAGATACTGTTTTTATATACAGCTTTAATGCTATGCTTTATCTCACATATTGAATGCATGTCATATAACCTGCTTTGTGAGAACAGTCAGTGATTGTGTATATAGCTGAAAAACCCAGCGTAGGCCGAGCCGTAGCTGCAGTATTACCTACACCCCATCAAAAAGGTGATGGCTTTATCAAAGTTGCCAATGGTGATGTGGTGACCTGGTGTGTCGGGCACTTACTTGAGCAAGCCGAACCTGAAGCTTACAACCCAGACTATAAAAAATGGCGTAAAGAACATTTACCTATCGTGCCTAATCAATGGTTACACTCGGTCAAACCTGCGACTCGCAAACAATTTAATGTGGTAAAAAAGCTCATTCAACAAGCAGATACCTTGGTTCATATTGGCGATCCAGATCGTGCTGGGCAAATTATTGTTGATGAAGTTATTAACCACTGCGGTGCTTCTAAAGCTCAACGTGAAACGGCGCAACGCTGCTTAATCAGCGATATGAACCCTGAGGCCATTGAACGCTCTCTCAACACCATGCGGCGCAATACTGATTTTATGCCTTTGGCTATTTCGGCTTTAGCTAGAGCTCGGGCAGATTGGCTGTACGGCATCAATATGACTCGCCTCTGCACTCTGCAGGGGCAAGCCTCAGGCTATAAAGGGGTCCTGTCTATCGGTCGCGTACAAACCCCCATATTAGGCTTGGTTGTGCATCGCGATCTGGAAATTGAAGACTTTGTCAGCAAGCCTTTTTACGAAGTGTTTATTGATCTCAAAACCAATACCAATCAGGTCTACAGCGCCAAATGGCAGCCCAGCGCCGCCTGTGAGCCTTATATGGATGAAGATGGGCGCGTTGTGCTTAAAAAACTGGCGCAAACGGTACTCAGTAAAGTACTCCAGCACACTGGCCAAGTGATTGCTGTCAGCGAAAGTGTCAAACAGCAAGCGCCACCCCTGCCCTACAATTTATCATCGTTACAAATCGACGCTTCCAAACGCTACAATTTTAATGCGCAAAAGACCCTAGATATTTGCCAGCAACTCTATGAAAACCATAAGCTGCTGACCTACCCACGCTCAGACTGTCGTTACCTACCCAAAGGACATTACGCAGATAAGTCTTCTGTCACTCAAGCCATCAGCACAACCTGTGCAGCACTTGCACCAGCTGTCACTCAAGCAGATTTATCACTCAAGTCTAAGGCTTGGAATGATGCCAAGGTCGGCGCGCACCATGCCATTATCCCCACCCAGCGCAAACTTGCAGCCAGTCGCCTAACAGCCGACGAGCTTAAAATATACGAACTGGTCGCCAGACAATACTTGATGCAGTTTTACCCTGCGTTTCAATACCAAGAAAAGCAGATTGATACTGAGGTCGGCGGCGGTCTGTTTATCAGTAAGCAAAAAGAAGTGATTGCTCAGGGCTGGAAAACTTTATTTCCTGAGCGAAAAGCCAATCACCAAGACCCAGAGTTCTCTGCAGTACAGTTGCCCCACGTCATGCAAGGCGAAAGCGTCGTTTGCATTGATGGTCGCTTAGATGAAAAACAAACCAGTCCACCTAAGCGCTTTACCGATGCGTCTTTATTATCTGCTATGACCGGTATCGCACGTTATGTGACTGATCCTGAAATCAAAAAAATTCTGCGCGACACGGATGGCTTAGGCACAGAAGCGACACGCGCAGGTATTATTGAATTGCTGTTTAAGCGCGAGTTTCTTGTTAAAAAAGGTAAGGATATATATGCCACCGAGGTGGGTCGGCGCTTAATCCTCGCCTTGCCTGAAGCCATGGTACGACCTGACATGACAGCGCACTGGGAAGCCCAACTCGAAGCCATTGCCGATAAGCAGATGAGTTATCAGCACTTTATGACGCCGATGCTTGATGGTCTGCATCTACTGGTCAACCAAGTCAGTCAGATTCGTTTTACCGGCTTACAAGGTTATGGCAAGGCACCCGTTATGCGCAGAAAAAGAAAGACTAAGAGCCCTTAATACCTGTAG
>DATERP010000170.1:0-22787 GCA_035271385.1 Thiopseudomonas sp.
TGCAGCTAACCAATAACCATCTTGGCTGACCACGCTTTCGCCACTCTTCAACTGTGGGCGTAATTGCAGCGCCTCATCCAAGCTGGCCACGGCATAAACCTTGGCCAACCAAGGCGACACATCCAGCCCAGCGCTGATAACTTTACTCAGCAAGCTGTTGGCAACCGGCGGCACGGCGACGCTGTCGCTGACTAAACGCAGGTGGCCATTGTGCAAGCTACCGAGATCAAGCTCAGCCCAATCCGTCACTTGCACGGCTTGTAAGTCAGCGGCCAATACCGTCTCGACCGCCAGCTCCCAACCGGCGGCAACTTTGAGTCCTTCGAGCAGGCGCGGCTGTTGCTGCAATTGCTGACTTTCGAGCCACTCTTGTACACCTTGCTCAGGGTTGAGAGCGGCCTGCTGTAAAGCTTCAAGCGCAGACATGCGGCCTTGTAAGCGTTGCAGCTGACCTTGCAATAGTTGCTGTTGTTGCTGCTTGGCGCTGAGCTGTTCTTGGGTGTCGTGCAGTTGCGCAGCTTGCTGTTGTTGCCTGGCGGATACTTCATCCAGATGCGCTTGCGCCTCATCGGCTTGGCTGTGCAATTCGTCGAGGGTTGCCGCTAAAGAGTCGGTGTCTAAGCCTTGCTGCTCATCGTGCAAACGTTGCTGCCGCGTCAGTAAACGTTGGCTATTGTGCTCTAACTGCTCGATGCGCGTGCGCTGTACTTGAGCGTTGCTGCGCGGTTGCGCACTCTGTTCGGTTAGGGCATTCCAGCGTTCTTGCCAGTCGTGCATTGAGTCTTCTGCTTGGGTAAAAGCCGCAGCAGAACATTCAGCCTGCAACTCAGCCTCGGCTTGCTGCTCCTGCAACACCGCACACTCTTCAGTCAAGCTGGCCAGTAATTCACGGTCGCTGCTTAAGTGGCTTTCAGTTTCCAGCCGTGCACGTTCAGCTTCGCGCAAATCATCTTGCAACTGACGCAAGCGCTGCTGAGCATGCTGAATGCTTTGCTCTTGGCGCGCAATATCCGCGCCCACGGCATAAAAACGCCCTTGCACACGGTTAAACCTATCAGATAAATCATGATGACCATCACGCAGCAGTTCAATTTTGGCATCGGCTTGGCGCTGCTCAGCAATGCAGGCTTCGAGCGCGGTTTCCAGCTCAGCAATCACTGCGCCCTGCTCGCCGGAATGGCCATTGAGCTGCTGCCAACGTAAGGCAATCAACTGCGCCTGTAGATTATGCTCTTCAGCTTTATAGGCTTGATACTGCTCGGCGGCATGCGCTTGGCGCTGCAGGCGTTCGATTTGTCGACCCAGCTCTTCACGCAAATCCGAGAGGCGCTCGAGATTTTCCTGGGTGCGGCGAATGCGATTTTCGGTTTCACGGCGGCGTTCTTTATATTTCGAGATGCCCGCGGCTTCTTCAATAAAGATGCGCAAATCATCGGGGCGCGCTTCAACCAAGCGGGAAATCATACCCTGCTCAATAATCGCGTAACTGCGCGGACCTAAACCCGTACCGAGAAAAATATCAGTGATATCACGGCGACGGCATTTCACCCCATTTAAAAAGTAAGTGCTCTGCGCTTCACGGGTCACGCGGCGGCGAATGGAGATTTCAGCGTAACTGGCATATTCACCCTGCAAGCTGCCATCGCTGTTATCAAACACCAATTCAATACTGGCTTGTGCCACCGGCTTGCGACTGGTCGAACCGTTGAAAATCACATCCGTCATCGACTCGCCGCGCAGATTCTTCGCTGAGCTTTCGCCCAATACCCAACGCACCGCATCAATAATATTGGACTTACCACAACCATTGGGGCCCACCACAGCGGTCATATTGCTGGGAAAGCTCACAGTGGTGGGATCAACAAAGGATTTAAAGCCCGCAAGGCGGATGCACTTTAGACGCATAACTCAGCGCTCTCTGGGTAAGGCACGCAAGGCCAGTTGACAGTTTTTCTGTGCATAGGTTTGCAGTAACTGGCGAATCTTTTCGGTATGGCGCGCCTGCACTGCCACTAAAAGCTGGTCGAAAATACGGGTGAATTGCGCCATCTCTGCACTGCGCTGTTTAAAGGCGGCGTAATAAGTGCGGCTGACCGCGGGCATCACATTCGCCAAGGCTTGCTGCAAATAGGGATTATCGACAATGGGCGCAGCCACTTCGACGATGGCAAAGCTATGTTGAATAAAGGCTTCCACATCGTTATTTTGCACGCTGTCTTGCATGGCGCGCCGCACGCGCAGAAAGGGCAATAATTGCGCCTGTGTCTGCCAGCGTTGTGCCAACAAAGTGCCCAGTAAAATATACAACTCAGTACTTAAGTCATATAAATCCTGCACATTTTGCGCAGTCAGTACGCGCACTTGCGCACCTCGACGCGGATAAATATCCACCAAGTAGCGGCGTTGCAGTAACAATAACGCTTCGCGTACCGAACTGCGGCTGACCTGATAGGTTTGCGTAATGGCTACTTCGCGCAGCGCAACACCACCAGCCAACTCGCCCGTCACAATACGCTGCGCCAATGCATCAGCAATACTATGCGTTAAACACCCTGCATCGTGCTGCAACATAACCCGCTCATACCATCGATAAAATAGCCGCGCAGTGTAGCAAAAAACCACCTCACGCGTTGTTGATAAAACCCAGTTAGATATTAGCCCTGCATTCATGCAGCACGAATGATTGATCTATCAACTCAATACAGTTTCAGTGACTGATACCAATAACAAACACACAACGGCTACCTATAAAAAACTTGCCAACAACTCCTATATTCAACAAGTAGCGCGCGAGTGATGCGACAAGCGTAGCCATGGATGGCGCAGCGCCCGACTTGGAGCAGGATGCTCCATGGAGGGAAAAGCACACTCGGGCGCTACGACATGCGCATATCCTGTTACACAGCATTCAGAATACCTAACAGACACATATCTAAATATTTTGCAGTAAACTCCACATACAAAATCCGCAGCCAAAACATATCTCAACCCGACACTTCATAGCAAAGGCACAGCACAATGACCGACACCCATCACGCACAACTCCACTGGGACGAACACGGCCAACCGCTATCGAGTCAATTTGATGATGTGTATTTTTCTAAAGCTTCCGGCCTCGCCGAATCGCAACACGTATTTCTTCAGCACAACCAACTCCCCGCACGCTTCGCCAATCTAACCGACGGGCAAACCTTCGTCATCGGCGAAACCGGCTTTGGTACTGGCCTCAATTTCCTCAGTGCTTGGCAATGCTTTAACCAACACGCCCCCGCCCACGCCCGCTTACATTTTATCAGTGTGGAAAAATACCCCTTACAGCACAGCGACTTCCGCCAAGCCTTAGCTTTATGGCCAGAACTCAGCGAATTACGCGAACAACTAGTGCAACAATACCGAGCGATTCACGAGGGTTTCCAACACATTCAATTAGATAGTGGCCGCATCTCTCTGACCTTATTGATTGGCGATGCGTTAGAGATGCTGCAACAGGTCGACGGTGAGATTGATGCATGGTTTCTGGATGGTTTTGCCCCATCAAAAAACCCAGAGATGTGGAATGAACAGGTCTTTGCACAACTGGCGCGCCTGGCTAAAACCAACACCACCCTCGCCACCTTTACCAGTGCCGGTTTTGTACGGCGCGGTTTAATCACCGTGGGTTTTGCTATGCAGCGCGTTCCGGGCTTTGGCCACAAGCGTGAAATGCTCGCCGGGCACTTTCAGCCAACAGAGACACACGGCGCGCAGAGCAGCCCATGGTTTGCGCGCCCCAAACCCCACGCTCTGGCTGCCGAACAACGCCATGCCATTGTGATTGGTGCAGGACTGGCCGGTTGCGCCAGCGCCGCAAGCTTGGCAGCGCGCGGCTGGCGCGTGACGATGATTGAGCAACACAGCAAGATTGCCAAAGAAGCCTCAGGCCATGCGCAAGGTATTTTGTATCTCAAGCTGTCGGCGCATCACACCGCATTATCGCGCTTTATCCTCTCGGGCTTTGGTTATACACGGCGCTTACTTGAATCTTTATCGGCGCAAGCAACCACGGCAGCCAGCGTAAAAAACTGGGATATGTGCGGTATTTTACAATTGGCTTTTAACGAGAAAGAGCACAAGCGCTTTGCTACGCTCGCCGAGCACTTTCCCAAAGAATTACTGCGGGCGGTCAGTGCCGAACAAGCCAGTGCCATCGCTGGAGTCGAGCTGGAATACAGCGGCTTATTTTATCCAGAAGCGGGCTGGGTTAATCCACCAGCCCTGTGTCACATACTCAGCCAACATCCGCTGATTAACCTTAAAACCACTGAGCAGGCTTTAACTTTAAGCCAGGATGCACAACAAGAATGGCAAGTGCATTCGGCCAACAGCCTGATTGCTGCAGCGCCCGTGGTGGTCTTGTGTAATGCGGCGAATGTCGCGCAATTTACCCAGACGGCGCATTTACCACTCAACCCGGTACGCGGCCAAACCACACAACTACCGGCGACGCCTGCAAGTGAAAAGATCAACTGTGTGGTCTGTGCTGACGGTTATATTTCACCTGCCCGCCAAGAGACGCACACCGTTGGCGCCAGCTTTAACTTTGCGGCAGATAGTCAAGAAGCGACCTTAGCCGAGCACTACAGTAATTTAGACTTACTGCATGAAATATCGCCCTCGCTGAAAGAGCAATGCGCCACAGACACACTGGATGTCAGCACCCTACAAGGCCATGCTGCATTTCGTTGCACCAGCATCGACTACTTGCCCTTAGTCGGGCCGGTCGCGCAACACGATGCCTTTATGCAGACCTATGCCGATTTAAGAAAAGATGCGCGCTTACCGTTGCAGCAACCCTGCCCTTGGCAGCAAGGTTTATATGTGAATACCGCGCATGGCTCACGCGGTTTAATCAGTGCACCGCTGGCGGCAGAACTACTCAGCGCATGGATTTGCCATGAGCCCTTCCCGCTGCCGCTCGATATAGTGCAACACAGTCATCCCAACCGCTTTGCGCTGCGGACTTTGATGCGTCATCGTCCGCAATAATGCACAGAGCCGCATCCTAGCGCGCACAGAATCGTCGATTTCTGCTAGAATTGGCGCTTCTATTGTTTACTTGTGCGCAATCTGCGCTTAGAGGATTGCATGACCGTTTCTATTAAGACTCCTGACGACATCGCAAAAATGCGCATCGCAGGCCGCTTGGCTGCTGAAGTGCTTGAGATGATTGAGGAGCACGTTCAAATTGGCGTGACCACTGATGAGCTCAATACGATTTGTCACGACTATATTGTTAATGTCCAAAAAGCCATTCCAGCACCACTCAATTACAACGGCTTTCCTAAATCCATTTGCACCTCGATTAACCATGTGGTGTGTCACGGTATTCCGAACGACAAGCCTCTGAAAGATGGCGATATCATCAACATCGATATCACCGTGATTAAAGACGGCTACTTTGGCGATACCAGCAAAATGTTTATGCTGGGTAAAACTTCAGAGTGGGCCGAGCGTTTATGCCGCGTCACTCAAGAGTGCCTGTATAAAGGTATTGAAATCGTGCGTCCGGGCACCCGTCTAGGTGATATCGGCGAAGTGATTCAAAAGCACGCAGAAAGCAACGGCTACTCAGTGGTACGTGAATATTGCGGCCACGGTATCGGTACTGTGTTCCATGAAGAACCACAGATTCTGCACTACGGCAAAGCTGGCACGGGTTTAGAGCTCAAAGAAGGCATGACCTTTACCATTGAGCCCATGATTAACCTGGGTAAAAAAGAGACGCGTTTGCTCGGTGACGGCTGGACGGCTATCACTAAAGACCGCAAATTAACCGCACAGTGGGAACACACCTTAGTGGTGACTGCTGACGGTTATGAAATCTTCACCCTGCGCAACGATGAGACCTTCCCTGCGAAGTCATCTTAAGCTGTTGCGCGACCTCAGGTGCTGGCTCAACTGGCACCTGAAGCTAGAAAACTCTACGACAAGGGGATGTCATCTGCGCAATATGTGCGCATGACATGCCCCTGTTATGCTCTACATTAATCGCTGTTGTGCGAGGTGCTGAACATGTTGCCCATGGATCTTGAGCTGTTTAACCCTGAAGAATTCCAGCGCAAACTGGAGCAGCATCCGCAGCCGCTTAGCGTATTTCGCAGTGCCATCGAACATGCGCGCATGGTTATGGACCAGCGTTTTTTAGACCAGCATGATATTCATGAAGTGGTCGCCGCCCGCGCTTGGTTTATCGACCAATTGCTGCAGCACGCTTGGCCCGCACCCCGTTGCGACAATGGCCAGTGCCAAATTGCACTCATTGCTGTAGGTGGTTACGGCCGTGCTGAACTGCACCCTTACTCGGATGTTGATTTACTGATCTTGCTGGAAAATGACGACAACCAGCACCTGCATGAGCAAATTACCAGCTTTCTGACCTTCCTCTGGGATATTGGTTTGGAAGTCGGCCATAGTGTGCGCACCATTCAACAGTGTGCCGATGAAGCGCGTAACGATTTGACCATTATGACCAATCTGCTGGAAAGCCGTTTGGTGGTCGGCGATCCTGCGCTGCTGGATGCGATGCGCGAGCAGACCGGCCCACAGTATATGTGGTCCAGCGAGCAGTTTTTCTTAGGCAAACGTGCAGAGCAGCGTGAGCGTCACGATAAATACAACGACACTGAATACAACCTTGAACCTAACGTCAAAGGCTCGCCCGGTGGTTTGCGCGATGTGCAAACCATTATGTGGGTCGCGCGCCGGCGCTTTGGTATGCGCACTCTAAGCAGTTTAGAAGCACCGGGGTTTTTAACCGAAGGTGAGTATCAATTACTGGCCAATGCGCGCGCTTTTCTCTGGCAAGTGCGCTATGCCCTGCATATGCTGGCGGGGCGTAACGAAGACCGTTTGCTGCTCGATTACCAACATAAAATTGCGCATATGCTGGGTTATCTAGAAGATGATCATAAGCAAGCCATTGAGCATTTTATGCAGAAATACTATCGCGTGGTGATGGGTATTTCGCAGCTCTCCGACTTGATCAGCCAGTACTTTGAAGAAACCATTTTGCGCAGTGACAATGCCGATGTACTCACGCCGATCAATGAGCGTTTTCGCATTCGTGGCGGTTATATTGAAGCCTGTACGCCCTATGTATTTAGCGATACCCCATCTGCAATTTTAGAGATTTTTGTCCTGCTCGCACAGCATCCAGAGATCACTGGGGTGCGCTCACAAACGATTCGTTTACTGCGCGACCATCGTTATTTAATTGATGATGAGTTTCGCCATGACCCACGCAATATTAATTTATTTCTTGAGCTGTTCCGCTGTAAAGAAGGTGTGCATATGAATGTGCGCCGTATGAACCGTTACGGTATTTTAGGACGTTACTTGCCTGAATTCGGCCATATTGTCGGCCAAATGCAGCATGATCTATTCCATATTTATACCGTGGATGCGCACACACTCAACTTGATCAAGCACCTGCGCAAACTGCGTCACCCTGATTTTGCGGAGAAGTTCTCCTTAGCCAGCGCCATTATTGGACGCCTGCCTAAACCTGAGCTGATTTATCTCGCTGGCTTATTTCATGATATTGGTAAAGGTCGCGGCGGTAATCACTCGATGATTGGCGCAGAGATTGCTGAAGAGTTCTGTAAGCTGCATCAACTGCCCACTGCCGACGCACGCTTGGTGGTCTGGCTGGTACGCAGTCACTTAGTGATGTCTGTGACCGCGCAACGTAAGGATATTTCTGATCCTGACGAAATCAATAACTTTGCCATGCTGGTCGGCGATCAAACCAAACTCGACTACTTATATGTGCTGACGGTGGCAGATATTAACGCCACCAACCCGACCCTGTGGAACTCATGGCGCGCACAACTGCTGCGCCAGCTGTACAGTGAAACACGCCGCGCATTGCGCCGTGGTTTAGAAAATCCATTGGAGCGTGAAGAGCAAATCACCACACGCCAAGCCACCGCACTGAGCCTGTTGGTTGAGGAAGGCGCCGACCCCGATGCGGTTGAGCAACTGTGGAGCCAGCTCGGTGATGACTACTTTTTACGTCATAGCGCCGGTGATATTGCTTGGCACAGTGAAGCTATTTTAGAGCATGGCAATAGTCTCGAGCCGCTGGTTCTGGTGCGCGAAACCACTCAGCGTGAGTTTGATGGTGCCACGCAGATTTTTGTTTACGGTGCGCAGCGGCATGATTTTTTCGCTGTAACAGTAGCCACACTCGACCAGCTCAATTTAAGCACACTGGATGCGCGTATCATGACCTCCAGCGGCCACTTTAATATTGAAACTTATATTGTACTCGATGTGGACGGCGAGCGTATTGGCCATGACTCTGAACGGATTCACAAAATCCAATCCGGCCTGACCGCAGCTTTGCGTAACCCTGAAGACTATCCAGCGATTATTCAGCGCCGCGTGCCACGCCAACTCAAGCACTTCTCCTTTACGCCGCAAATCACCATTCATAATGATGCGCAGCGCCCCTATACCGTGGTTGAAGTAGTGGCGCCGGATCGTCCGGGCCTATTGGCACGGATTGCGGGGATTTTTCTAGAATTTAACTTGGCCTTGGTTAAGGCTAAAATTATCACTTTAGGTGAGCGCATCGAAGACGTGTTTTTTATCACTGATGCGCAAGGCTTGCCCTTATCTGATCCAGAGCTGTGCCTGGCCCTGCAAGAAAGCATGATTGCACAATTATCCACCGGTGCTAGTGGTACAGTCACCCATTTATCGAATGCCTATTAGTAAGGATTTTTATGGACAACCCGCTTAACGTCATGACCACTTTAATCACCATTGGCATGTTTCTTTTAGCCTTTGGTTACAGCTGGCGTGAACGCTCTTGGGGTATAGCACTGTTGATGCTAGGCATGCTGTGTATGTTTGGCTCGATTGTTTATCGTGTCAATTTAGCTATTTCTTAAACGCGAATGCGGAGGTTGGTATGAGCGCTTTAACCCTATACGGTATTAAAAATTGTGACACCATGAAAAAAGCCCGTAAGTGGCTGGATGAACAAGGTCAGACCTATCATTTTCATGATTATAAAACCGCTGGTATCGATCAGGCGCACTTAGAGCAATGGTGCAACGAGCATGGCTGGGAAAAAATCCTTAATCGTGCCGGCACCACCTTTCGCAAGCTCGATGACGCCAGCAAAGCCGATCTTGATCAAGCTAAAGCCATCACTTTGATGCTGGCCCAGCCCTCAATGATCAAGCGTCCGGTACTGGATTTGGGTGAACGCACCTTGGTGGCTTTTAAGCCCGAACTTTATGCAGCAGCTTTCGCTGATTTAGCCTAAGCGCCTCAACCATTACTTCCCTCACTTTTACATAAGGATTTTTCATGTCGCAATCTCTGTTTAGTATCGCCTTTGGTGTCGGCACCCGTAATCGTGAAGGCCAATGGTTAGAGGTATTATTTCCACGCCCTTTACTGCGCCCAAGCTCGGTGTTTATCAATCGTATTAAAGAGATTTTAGGCTATGAAGGCGGCAATCAAATTATTGATTTCAACTTTGCCGTGGCCGCAAAGTTAGCCAGCGCTCTTAAATATATTGCCCCAGAACAAAGCGCCTTATTAGTGCGCTTGGCCGAAAGCCGCAAGCCAACCGTGATTTGCGTACTCGAGCATGACACCCAGCCAGTCTCTGTGCCTGAGGCTTACCTGAAGCTGCAACTGATTTCACATCGTCTGTGCAAGCCACATGAAATCAACCTGACTGATTTGTATAAAGTGCTGCCCAACGTAGCCTGGACCAATCGCGGCGCAGTGGATATCAATGAAGTGGCGGCGCTGCAGTTAGAGGAGCGCATTAAGGGCCGCATGCTCGATGTCTTCTCTGTGGATAAGCTACCCAAGCTCACCGACTATGTGGTGCCTAAGGGTATTCATATTGCCGATGCGGCACGTGTGCGCTTAGGTGCTTATGTCGGTGAAGGCACAGTGGTACTGCACGAAGGCTCGATCAACTTTAACGCCGGTACCCAAGGCGCGAGCACCATTGACGGTTGTATTGCTTCGGGTGTCTTGATTGGCGCGGACTCCACTTTAGAAGGTGGCTGCTCGATGTCCAGCAACGCTAACCAGCCGTTGATCAGTGTCGGTCACCACTGTGTGATTAACAGCCATGCAGGCGTGGGGATTTCTTTGGGTAATCGCAATACTGTTGAAGCGGGCCTGTGGCTAACGAGCGATACCCAAGTTAATGTTTTGGATGCTGCCCAGCAATTACTCAAAACCGTAGCGGCCAGCGAGCTCGCGCTGCAAGATGATTTATCTTTCCGTCGCAATCCAGAAACGGGTGCGGTTGAGTGCACAACCAGCCCAACTCAGTAACATGAGCGGCAGTCAGCAACTTGCGTAAAGTGTGTTGCTGACTGCACACTCCGACCTCCAACAGCCCGATCAACCTGTTTGCTTATTCTCATGGATATATCCCCCGTGTTTTTGTCCTCCCCTTGGCGTCAATTCTTTCCTGGTATTTTGGCTTTAGCCGAGCAGCAACAGGTGTGGCTCGACAGCGCTGCTACCGCGCAAAAGCCGCACCTGATGATTGATACCCTGAGTCAGTATTATCAACATGCTGTAGCCAATGTGCACCGTGCGCAACATCAGCCCGGTGAGCGCGCGACCCGCGCCTTTGAAGATGCACGCAGCAGTATCGCTAAGTGGTTGCAGGCCAGTGAAGATGACCAAGTGATCTTCACTAAGGGCACTACCGAAGGTATCAACCTGCTCAGCCAAGCCCTTGCCCATCACGTGCAGGCTGGGGATGACATTCTGATCAGTGCCTATGAGCACCACGCTAATCTCTTACCTTGGCAGCAACTGGCGCTCAGTCGTGGTGCAAAGCTGAAAATCTTGGCGATGGATAGCGACGGACATGTGGATATTGACGCAGCGATTGCTCAGCTCTCTGCGCGCAGCAAAATACTGGCCATCAGCGCACTCTCCAATGTGATCGGCCATCAGCAAGCTTTGGAGCCGTTACTGCAAGCCGCCCGTGCGATGGGCATTTACACAGTGATTGATGGTGCGCAAGCGGCGGTGCATCAACGTCCGAATCTGCAGCAACTGGATTGTGATTTTTATGTATGCTCGGCGCATAAGCTCTATGGCCCGGATGGCGTCGGTATTCTCTTTGCCCGAGAATCTGCGGTGAGCGCTTTGCGGCATTGGCAGTTTGGTGGAGAAATGGTGCGTGACTGTGATTACCAGCACGCTGAGTTTTTACCGGCACCTTTAGGTTTTGAACCCGGCACACCCAGCACTGCGAATATCGTCGCGTTTGCCGCCACTTTAGATTGGTTGCACAGTCTGGATAGCGCAGCGATTGCCCGCCATGAAGCGGCTTTACATGCGGCAGTGTTAGCAGGCTTACAGCAACGCGGCATGCAGATCATTGGTACGCCCAACTGTGCGCTGGTCAGTTTTAATGCGCCGGGTGTGCATCATGCTGACCTCGCGCTGTTACTCGGTGAGCAAGGTATAGCCGTGCGTGCCGGCCATCATTGCGCGATGCCACTGCTGAAAAGCTTAGGTCTCGCTGGTGCGCTGCGGGTGTCCTTAGCCATGTATAACGATGGTGATGATATTCAACGATTTTTTAGCGCCTTAGATCAGGCCTTGGAGATTTTGCAGTGAGTGAACTCAGTCAGGCTGCACAACAGGCCATTGCCGACTTTCAAGCCTGTAAGCAATGGGAGCAACGGGCGCGCTTGCTTTTGCAGTGGGGCAATCAGCTTGATGAGCTACCCGAAGCCCAGCGTACAGCCGATCATTTAGTACAGGGCTGTGAAACCCGTGTGTGGCTGGTGTTAGACCGTGATACTCAGCCACTGCGTTTTCAGTTGGCCAGTGAAGCGCGCTTGCTGCGTGGTTTATTGGCTTTGTTGTTAGTGCGCATTGACGGTTTATCTGCTGAACAAATCATCGCAGTCGATGTGGTTGCATGGTTTACACAGCTCGGTTTAAGCCGTCAGCTGTCACCTTCACGCAGTAACGGCCTCAATGCTGTGCTCAAGGCGATGCATGAACTGCTGCAACAGCCTGCTTAAAGGCTCTGGCGTCGTATTTAAGCCACGACTGAGCTGAATACATACAGCTTAGCCGCGCGGATGATGCTCGCTATGAATGGCTTGTAGGCGCGCTTTAGCCACATGGGTATAAATCTGTGTCGTGGATAAGTCACTGTGCCCGAGTAGCATCTGCACGACGCGTAAATCCGCACCATGGTTGAGCAAATGCGTAGCAAAAGCATGGCGCAAGGTGTGTGGCGACAGTGGCTTGCTGATACCCGCCTGCTTCGCATGGATTTTAATGCGATGCCAAAAAGTCTGGCGGGTCATTTGTTGGCCGCGTTGACTGGGAAAGAGCACATCGGTTGAGGCTGCATTGAGCAACTCGCCGCGCCCTTCTTTGATATAGAGCACCAACCAATCTAATGCTGTTTCACCCAGCGGTACGAGGCGCTCTTTCGAGCCTTTACCCATCACCCGCACCACGCCTTGGCGCAGATTGAGCTGATCAAGGGTTAGACTGATCAGTTCTGTGACCCGTAATCCACAGGCATATAAAACTTCCAGCATGCAGCGATCACGCAAGCCCAACACTTCTTCAATATCCGGCGCAGCCAGTAAGGCTTCAACATCCGCTTCCGATAAAGTGTCTGGTAATGAACGACCTATTTGCGGTAACTCGATCTGCAGTGTTGGGTTTTCAATAATCGAGCCTTCTTCCAGCAAATACTGATAAAAGCCGCGCGCACCCGACAAAAACCGTGCACTGGAACGCGCTTTATAACCCGCCTCCAAACGCCAGCTTAAATATTCCAGCAAAGTCTCACGACGCACCTCTGGCAATCTTTGCCCACGCAACAATAACCACTGGGCAAACTGCTCCAAATCACTGCGGTAGGCCATGCGTGTGTTATCCGCCAAGCCACGCTGCAACCACGCCGCATCCAAGAATCGCGTTAACGCCGATAAATCAGGCTGGATATCAGTCGTCATTCAAATCACACCTTATTCTAAAATCACTATGACTGGAGTTTAAGCCAAGCGAGCCATACTGCGATAATTCAAACACTAGATATATTCGACAAGTACTTCGAGATAGCTGTGACAAGCGTAGCCATGGATGGCGCAGCGCCGGAGTTGAGCCTCGGACGGGCTCATCGGCGGAATAACAACTATCTCGAAGTACGCCATGCCAACTATTGACCAAGCACTACGCTCTTAAAATCTCGAAGCAGCCTATGCGCGCGTCGTACCGTGCTAGTGACGCTCTTCCCTCAAAGAGTCATCCTGACTCTAATTCGGGCGCTACGCCATCCATGGCTACGCTTGCCGCGTCACTAGCGCGGTACTCATTAATCATTGATGTTGCTTGGCAGTCTTTTATAAGCATCTAACAAGTAATCAATAATACGACAGGGGTAATGCATGAATAGCAGCCATTCAAATGATTTATGTTACAGAAACTCAAACACTAGATATATTCGACAAGTACTTCGAGATAGCTGTGACAAGCGTAGCCATGGATGGCGCAGCGCCGGAGTTGAACCCCGGATGGGTTCATCGACGGAAAAACAGCTGTCTCGAAGTACGCCATGCCAACTATTTACCAAGCACCACGCTCTTAAAAAAACCAAGAAGCGTACCCACGTGCCATAAACATAATTTCATCTACCCCAGAAACAACAAAGCAGCCCGTAGGCTGCCTTGTTTTGAAACACTGGACGAATTAACGTGCCAATTTTTCTTTAATACGCGCTGCTTTACCAGACAGAGCACGTAAGTAGTACAGCTTCGCTTTACGAACATCACCACGACGCTTAACAGTAATGCTGTCAATCAGTGGGCTGTAAGTTTGGAACGTACGCTCAACGCCTACGCCGCTAGAAATTTTACGAACAGTGAAACCACTGTTGATACCACGGTTACGCTTAGCAATTACAACACCTTCGTAGGCCTGTAAACGCTGACGATCACCTTCACGTACTTTAACTTGGACAATAACAGTATCACCAGCAACAAACGCTGGGATCTCTTTAGTCATCTGTTCAGCTTCGATCTGCTGAATTAGTGCATTTTTCATTCTATGCTCCTGAAGGCAAACCCTTATGGCTCACCATCGATACGTTAATTAACTATCGTTCTGCCGACGAAAGTACTCGTCCAACAGCATTTTCTCTTCTCCAGAAAGCGAGCGGCTATCCAGAAGATCAGCGCGACGCTCTGCAGTACGCCCTAAGGCTTGTTGCAATCGCCAGCGCCGGATATGTTCATGATTGCCACTAAGTAGCACCTGCGGAACATCTTTGCCTGCATACCTAACCGGTCGCGTGTAATGCGGGCAGTCGAGAAGACCATCGCTAAATGAATCTTCTTGTGCGGAATCTGCATGGTTTAATGCCCCAGGCAGCAACCGCGTTACAGCATCAATCAGCACCATGGCTGGTAGCTCGCCACCAGACAACACGTAATCACCGATTGACCACTCTTCATCAACGTAGGTTTCAATGAAACGCTCGTCAATGCCCTCATAGCGCCCTGCAATCAGAATTAAATTATCCTGCTTTGCCAGTTCGCTGACCGCGTCTTGTTTAAGCTGACGGCCTTGCGGCGACAGGTAAATAACCTTAGCCGGCCCTCCAATGGCTTGCTTAGCCGCAGCTAATGCATCCTCAAGAGGCTTGATCTTCATCACCATGCCTGGACCACCACCGAAAGGTCGGTCATCCACTGTTTGGTGTCGATCTTCAGTAAAGCTGCGGGGGTTCCAGCAATTAAGCTCGAGCAACCCTTGCGTTACTGCACGACTGGTAATGCCATACTCGGTAATCGCAGCAAACATCTCTGGAAAGAGACTGATAACTTCAACGCGCAAAGCATTTACTCATTAAAAATCCGCATCCCATTCGACATGCATCTCGCCTGCTGTCAAATCCACCGACTGCACACACTGCGCTGTATAAGGCAGTAAACGCTCTTGATCATCAATGCTGCCAGCACAGGGCTTAACAACGAAGACATCATTCGCGCCAGTCTCTAATAAATGGTCAACAATCCCAAACAACTGCTGGTCTTGATTGATCACCTTTAAACCTTCAAGTTGATGCCAGTACAACTCATCATCTGCTAACTCAGGCAATTCACTGCGTGGTACACAAATCTCATAGCCGGTTAATGCTCGTGCAATTTCACGATCATCAAGGCCTTCGATTTTTGCTACCAGTGCTTTACCCTGCACACGACAGCTGGCCAACTTAACCTGCTTTAAAATCTGACCCAGACGTAAAGTCCACACCGGATAATCCAACAAGTTTTCAACTGATTCAGTAAAAGCATGCACCTTTACTTCACCACGTACACCATGCACTGCACCGATTTTGCCGAGAACGACAAGTTCATCTGCGGCTGGGGACGTTTTACTCATAGCCAATTAAGCAGTTGCTTCAGTGGCAGTAGCAGCTTTCAACAGTTGCGCAACGCGCTCTGAAGGCTGTGCACCCTGGCTTAACCAGTAGTTAGCGCGCTCTTGGTTTACAGACAAACGTACTTCACCACCAGTTGCAACTGGGTTGAAGAAACCGATGCGCTCAACGAAACGGCCATCACGAGCATTGCGGCTGTTAGCCACAGTCAGATGGTAGAAAGGGCGCTTTTTAGAGCCACCACGAGCTAAACGAATAGTTACCATTAAAGTTTTTTCCTTTAAGATTATTACAAACAATACGAACCACAAACATGCATGGCCCGAAAGGCCGCATAGTTTAAGGTTTATCCAGCCCTTTGCATAGGGCTATTTTGCACTCCAGTGCTTCTTTACATCTTAGGCATCCCGCCTGCCCCAGGCATCATTCCACCAAGACCACGCATAATTTTACTCATGCCGCCCTTGGTGGTGAATTTCTTCATCATTTTCTGCATCTGTTTATGCTGCTTAATCAGACGGCCCACGTCCTGCACTTGCGTGCCTGAACCCATGGCAATACGACGACGGCGCGAACCGCTGATGATGTCAGGGTCACGGCGCTCAGCAGGGGTCATCGAATTGATGATTGACTCCATCTGCTTAAACTGTTTTTCCGCTGCGCCTTGGGCACCGCCCATTTGCGCTAGATTCATACCACCCATATTGGGCATTTTCTCTAACAGACCGCCCATGCCGCCCATTTTATTCATTTGCTGCAACTGATCTCGGAAGTCTTCAAGGTCAAAACCCTTACCTTTTTTCAGCTTCTTGGTCAGCTTTTCAGCTTTGTCTTTATCAATGGTTTGTTCTGCTTGCTCAATTAAGCTCAGAACATCACCCATACCTAAAATGCGCGAAGCAATACGGTCGGGGTGGAAAGGATCGAGGGCATCGGATTTTTCACCCATACCCAAGAACTTAATCGGCTTACCGGTAATGGCGCGCACAGATAAAGCCGCACCACCACGTGCATCACCGTCAACCTTGGTCAACACCACACCGGTTAATGGCAGCGCATCGTTAAAGGCTTTAGCGGTGTTGGCCGCATCCTGACCGGTCATGGCATCAACCACAAACAGCGTCTCAATCGGATTGATCGCCGCATGCAACTCGGTGATTTCCGCCATCATCTCAGCATCAATTGCCAAACGACCTGCGGTATCCACCAACACCACATCAATAAATTTCAGCTTGGCTTCTTTAATCGCTGCTAGGGCGATATCTTGTGGTTTCTGACTGATATCAGACGGGAAAAATACCACACCGACTTCATTGGCCAAGGTTTCCAGCTGTTTAATCGCCGCGGGACGATACACGTCAGCCGAAACTACCATCACGCTTTTCTTTTTGCGCTCTTTTAAGAAGCGCGCCAACTTACCGACAGTGGTGGTTTTACCCGCACCTTGTAAGCCAGCCATTAAAATCACGGCCGGTGGCGCTGCATTTAGAGCCAGGTCTTCATTGGCCTCACCCATCAAGCTTTCTAATTCAGCCTGAACGATTTTGATAAAGGCTTGGCCAGGCGACAAACTGCGCGACACTTCCGTGCCCACCGCACGATCACGAATCGCATTGACGAAATCTTTGACCACCGACAAGGCCACATCAGCCTCAAGCAACGCCATGCGCACTTCACGTAAGGTGTCTTTGATATTGTCTTCGGTTAAACGCGCCTTACCAGTAACATGGCGTAGCGTTTGCGCGAGGCGATCGGATAAATTTTCAAACATACAAAGCCCTCAACATGGGTGCGACAACAGTGAGCCATATGCATTGAGCTCATTGATCAATACACTGTTGTACAGCGGTTGTTACTCGAATGGGCAGAGTATAACCGATCCTGTGCCTGCCGACAGCGCCCCATGCACAGTTGCATTAAACTATTGCACTTATTAAGGACCTTTCCATGCCTGCGAATTCACCCCCCATAGTGCTGGCTTCCAGCTCCAGCTACCGCCGCGAACTGCTGACGCGCCTGCAATTACCCTTTAGCTGCCACAGTCCTGATATTGATGAAGCGCCACTAGCAGGTGAAAGCCCAGAGGCGTTAGTGCAACGCTTAGCCATCAGCAAAGCTCGTAAATTAGCAGCGGACTATCCTCAGCATCTGATTATTGGTTCAGATCAAGTGGCAGTACTCGATGGGCAGATTATTGGTAAGCCTGGGGATGCAGCCGGTGCGCTGCGCCAACTCAGCGCTGCCAGCGGCCGCAGCGTGGTATTTCTCACTGGCCTTGCAGTGCTTGATACTCGCACACAGAGCGAGCAAGTCGATGTCGTGCCCTTTACTGTGCATTTTCGCCAACTCAGTGCCGTACAAATTCAACGTTATATTGAATTAGAACAGCCCTTTGATTGTGCAGGCAGCTTTAAATCGGAAGGTTTAGGTGTGAGCTTATTTCGTGCCACCGAGGGCCATGATGCGACAAGCTTGGTAGGACTACCGTTAATTCGTTTATGCGACATGCTGAATGCATGTGGAGTTGCCGTACCTTAGATTTCCACTACTAGACGACAACCCGCAGCATGCTACAAAGCGCGGGTTTTCTGCTGCACAATATAAATGCTGACGCAAATAGCACTGACCAGCATCAAGACGCGCACCCAAAGTAAAGGCACCAGCCATATTGAGACACTGATACTGCTCCACATTAACAGCAACGCCCAAACCTTGCCTTTCAACGGCAGCCCCTGACCATCCAAGTAGTCACGAATCCACGGCCCAAGGGTAGGATGCTTGACTAGCAACTGATAGAAACGCGTTGAACTCCGGGCAAAGCACGCAGCAGCCAACAATAAAAAAGGTGTGGTGGGCAACACCGGTAAGAATATCCCGATTACACCCAGCACTACACTGATGCAACCACAGACAAGCAACACATAACGCAAAACTGGACTGCGCGCTTGCCGCTGCTGTGGCTCAAGCATCGCAGCCTACTTTTTACGTGGTTTGAGCAACACTGGCTTTTCGTCAGGTGCTTGGCACAGCAAAAATAGCGCAGTGAGCACTTCAGGAATCTGATCAACCATGCTGTCGACTAAATCATAGTCTTTAGCGATTTCAGCAAAGTCAGGCTGCTCATCAAATAAGCCTGAGGCCACCATAATAGGTAACAGCAACTCACTGACTTCCTCTTCTGCATCTTCAAACCACACTTCTTCGCGCAAGAACACGCCTTCCATAAAGCCGATACACCAACCGCGCAAATCAGAATCATCCGGTTCTTCACCCAAATCCAAATCGCAGGGCAGCTCCATATCATCATCACTGGCCAGCTGGCGTTGGATATGCGCTTTAAGGTGCAACAAAGCAGCGGTAATATCGGCTTCTTCTGTTGCATCACGATAATGTGGCGGCTCAGCAAACAACTCTGCGATCCACTCATCAGCAGGCACCACGTCAGGACAAATCGACAAGGCGGTGAGATAACCGTGGGCAGCAATATAATCAAGCGCCTCGTCGTGCAGTTCGTCAGCATCGAGGAAAGCTTGCAGGCGGGTCTGTTGGTCGGCGAGGGACATGCGTGATTACCATTTTAGAGAATTAAGACTTGATTGTAGTCCAGCTCTGCAATAACAGCTAGAGATTGCAGCGATGTTGCGATGCTGGACAGCTAAAGATTAAGAACTAAACTGATTTACGCGTATAATGCCCAGCTGGATTTGGAGAATGGCATGCATAATCAGGCGTTACAGACGCTAAAAAGTGTTTTTGGCTACGATGCGTTTCGCGGTCAACAAGCGGCAATTATTGAGCGTATTTGCACAGGCAACGATGCGCTGGTACTGATGCCAACGGGCGGTGGTAAATCTTTATGTTACCAACTGCCCGCCCTGTTGCTGGATGGTCTCACGGTGGTTGTCTCACCGCTGATTGCACTGATGCAAGACCAAGTCGCCAGCCTTGAAGAACTCGGTGTTTCAGCTGCAGCGTTAAACTCATCGCTGAGCAACGACGAACAACGTGATATTGCCGACCGCTTACGTCGCAACGAAATCAAACTACTCTATTTAGCGCCAGAGCGTTTAGTGCAGCCGCGCATGTTGGCCTTTTTACAGCACTTGCCGATTCGCTTATTTGCTATTGATGAAGCGCACTGTGTGTCGCAGTGGGGCCATGATTTCCGCCCAGAATATTTACAGCTCGGGCAATTAGCGGAGCTCTTTCCTAAGGTGCCGCGCATCGCTTTGACGGCCACCGCAGATAAACGTACGCGCGAAGAAATCATCCAGCGCCTGCATTTACAGCAAGCCGACTGTTTTCTCTCCAGCTTTGACCGTCCAAATATTTTTTACCGCATCACTCCCAAAGATAATCCGCGTAAACAACTGCTGGATTTTTTAGCCCAGCGCAAAGGTGATGCCGGTATTATCTATTGCCTGTCACGCAAAAGCGTCGAGTCCACGGCCGAGTTTCTCAGCAGTAAAGGTATCCCTGCACTGCCCTACCATGCGGGTTTGGACAATACGATTCGCGCTGACAACCAAAAGCGTTTCCTCAATGAGGAAGGCCTGATTATGGTAGCCACCATTGCCTTTGGTATGGGCATTGATAAGTCCAACGTGCGTTTTGTTGCGCACTTGGATTTACCTAAATCTCTAGAGGCCTACTACCAAGAAACGGGTCGCGCTGGTCGTGATGGTTTACCTGCTGATGCGTGGATGGTCTACGGTTTACAAGACGTTCTGCTATTAAAGCAAATGCTCAGCAATTCAGAAGGCGATGAACGCCATAAACGGGTTGAGCAGCATAAACTTGAAGCGATGCTGGCTCTGTGTGAAGAAACCCGCTGCCGCCGCCAAGCCTTGCTCGCTTATTTTGATGAAGACTTGCCACAACCTTGCGGGCATTGTGACAACTGCATCGACACCATTGAAACCTGGGACGGCACCGATGCCGCACGTCAGGCTTTATCAGCGATTCACCGTACCGGCCAGCGTTATGGTGTGGGCTATTTAACGGATGTGTTAATGGGTCGTGAAAATGACCGCGTGCGCGCATTAGGCCATCAGCATCTGAGTGTATTCGGTATAGGCAAAGCGCTGAATGAACACCAATGGCGCTCCCTGTTTCGGCAGTTAGTGGCGCGCAACTTGATTGATGTGGACGTCGAAGGTTTTGGCGGTCTGCGCTTATCAGAAAGCTGTCGCCCATTATTACGCGGTGAAACCACCTTATTACTGCGTCGCGACCTCACTCCACAAACCAAAGCACCACGCAGCGCCAGCCCTGCCAGTCAACTGGTGCGTGCTGATGAGCGCGAGATGTGGGAAGCCTTACGCACCCTGCGTCGCCAATTAGCCGAAGAACACAGCGTACCGCCTTATGTGATTTTCCCTGACTCCACCTTGCTGGAAATGCTGCGCGAACAGCCAGAAGACTTGGATGATATGGGCGCAATCAGTGGTGTCGGAGCGCGTAAACTGGAGCGTTACGGAGCAGCGTTTTTACGGGTCTTAAATCAAGTTGAAGCGCCAGCAGCAAAGCCTGCGCCCAATAGCCAAGATTTGCGTCACGAACTGGTCACGCTAGCGCGCAGCGGCATGACTCCAGAGCAAATCTCGCAGCAAATGCAGTGCAGCCTGAAAAACGTCTATAGTTTGATGGCGCAAGCCATCAGTGGTGGTTTGCTCAGCCTTGAAGATGCCTTGGATTTACCTGAAGAATTACTGGGCAATATTCAAGATGCATTTTTGGAAGGTGACGGTGAACTGCCCTCAGTCGCCAGTATTGCCGAGCAATTTACTCCGCAAGTTGAAGAAGGCGTGTTGTATTGCGTGAGAGCAGCGTTGCAGGCTGAGTTTGGTGGTATCGCTTAAAGCTAACGAGCCCAAGCCGACGGTGTCATGCTTGGGCTCATTTACACCGCATACAATGCCGTACTTCATCCAGCCTACTATCGCACTCACTATGCGCTCCAACCCATCATCTATTTAGAAGAATACGGGACGCGCAATAATACGCCAATCATTAGCCAGCGCTCGTATCTCGACAATATCCAAGCGCACAGCATCAGCCATCAGATCAATAGGCAACTGCATTAAAGGTTGCGCGCTTGAGCCCAGCAGCATGCCAGCCATATAAACATAGAGCTCATCCACTAAACCGGCCTGCATAAAAGCGCCAGCCAACTGCGGACCCGCCTCCACCATCAACTCATTGATACCGCGCCGCGCCAACTCAGCCAGCACTGCTTGCAGGTCGACATGTCCCTTATCTTGCGCAACTTGGATATATTCAATGCCTGGCGTATTGGCAGGTGGCGTTTGGTAGGTTACGACCAGCACAGGCCCCGCATTAAAAAACGCTACATCGGTGAGTACGCGCAAACGACCATCAATCACAATGCGCAATGGCGCTCGCGACAAGGCTAAATCTCGTTGTTCAGCACTCAGCGGCAACACATCAGCACGCACCGTTAAACGGGCATTATCGGTGATAACAGTATCAGCACCGGTAATAATTGCACTGGAGCGCGCGCGCAATAACTGCACATCAGCACGGGCATCAGGGCCCGTAATCCACTGACTTTCACCGCTAGCCATGGCCGTGCGACCATCTAGACTCATTGCCAGTTTTAAACGTACAAAAGGCAGACCGTGCTCCATACGTTTAACAAAACCACAATTGAGCGCACGGGCTGCAGCATTCAGCTCACCACTCAGTACATCAACTTCGATACCTTGCTCACGTAACAACGCGATACCACGGCCCGCCACTTGCGGATTAGGGTCTTGCATGGCAATCACTACGCGCTGCACACCTGAGCGTACTAAAGCCGCAGCACAGGGCGGGGTTAAACCATGGTGGCTGCACGGCTCTAAAGTGACATAAGCTGTCGCACCTTGCGCCAGCACGCCAGCTGCGCGCAAGGCATGCACTTCAGCATGCGGCTCACCGGCACGCACATGCCAACCTTCACCCACCACCTGCCCGTCAGCCACCACCACACAACCCACACGCGGATTGGGATGGGTGCTGTACAAGCCCTGTTCAGCTAAGCGCAGCGCTTGCGCCATATAAGCTTGATCGTTCATTCGTCAGCCGGATGATTAGAGTCAGCAGAACTGCTGGCCATCAGATCAATTTCTTTACGGAATTCATTCAAGTCTTGGAAGCGGCGATACACTGAAGCAAAGCGAATATAAGCGACTTCATCGAGCTTTTTCAGCTCGTTCATCACCAACTCACCGACCACCAGCGATTGCACTTCGCGCTCACCGGTGGCGCGTAATTTACGTTTAATCCGCGCTACAGCTTCTTCTAAACGCTCCAAACTCACCGGACGTTT
>DATERP010000171.1:0-2441 GCA_035271385.1 Thiopseudomonas sp.
AGCCCAAACACAGTTTAATAAATGGACAGAAAAACCTGCGGAGCAACGTACCACAGGCTCTTTATTAGACGTGATGAGCTTTGACTACTTTAAGCTGCTCGATATTGTCACTATTGCGCGTTCGCGTAAGCACATTGAAAAGTACTACGGTACGGCTGATATTGGTGAGTTCCCGACACGTTTGCCGCCCAAGAATATCTATGCCGAGATTGATTCGTCTGGCGAGTTTCCACCGCTCGAAGAGGTAAATAAAACCATTCGCTTATTATCACTGGCTGGCTATTCTCCGCTTAAGTTCGTCCGTACTGAGAAAAAAGCAGAATACGCCCGACGTTATGACCAAGCTGTTGGTGGTGGTAAAGGGGTTTTTAAACAGGTTGACCGCGAAGAAAGTCTGACTCACTTAATGCGCATCAACCTGCTCAAGCGTATGGAAAGCTCGATTCACTCATTTACCCTGACTGCCACTAAGCTTGCGTTACAAATTGATAATTTGCTGGCTAAAATTGATGCCCATGAGTCTGACGATGTTGATGCACTTAGCATTGAAGACCTACATGATTTTGAGCTGGAGTCCACCGAGTTAGAAACCTATATGGTGGGCAACAAAACCAAAGTGTTGCTACAAGATATGGATTTAATTCGTTTCCGCCAAGAGCTTGAGGCCGACCAAGCACTATTGAATAACATTGCGCAGACAGCAAAAAAAGTGTCTGCCGAGCGTGATGCTAAGCTTGAACTTCTTAAGCAAATCATTACCGGTAAAGTGCAAAAACCGCTGAACCCTGACAATAAGAAAATCATCATCTTTACTGCTTTTGCTGATACTGCACAGTATCTGTATGCCAATTTAGCGCAGTGGGCGCAACAGCAGTTAGGCATTCACAGTGCCTTAGTTACCGGCGGCGGTACCAATAAAACAACCTTGTCAGGATTAGGCTCGGACCTGAATAACATCCTGACAGCTTTCTCGCCGATATCTAAAGAGCGTAATAAAGTAGACCCAACCGCGACCACGGAACTGGACTTGCTGATTGCCACCGACTGCATCAGTGAAGGCCAAAACTTGCAGGATTGCGACACCTTGGTCAACTATGACATCCACTGGAACCCAGTGCGTATTATCCAGCGCTTTGGCCGTATTGATCGCTTAGGCAGTCAAAACACGCAAATTCAGCTGGTGAACTTTTGGCCGAACATGGAGCTGGATGAGTACATCAACCTAGAAGCTAGAGTGTCGGGGCGTATGGTACTGCTGGATATCTCCGCCACGGGTGAAGAAAACGTCATTGATGACAGCACCAATGAAATGAATGATTTGGAATACCGTCGTAAACAACTGCAGCAACTCAAAGATGCCGTGGTTGATTTAGAAGACATGAGCGGTGGCGTGTCTATTACCGACCTTACTCTCAATGATTTCCGTATGGATTTATCCGGCTATATAGCTAACAAAGACAGATTAGCACTGCTAAAACAAGCGCCCCTCGGCTTGTATTCAGCGGTTAGCCTCGATGCTGGCTTGATTGAGGAAGGTATTCAGCCCGGTGTTATCTTTTGCTTAAAGAATATTCGCAGTGGTAAAGAGGCGGTGCAGGTTGATGATAATTACCCCTTAGCGCCTTACTTCTTAGTCTATGTGCAAGATGATACTGGCTCAGGCCATACCGCTGTTGAACTTAACTTTACTCAAAGTAAGAAAATACTCGACTTGCTGAAACGCCAAGCATTTATGCATCCGTCACTCGATACAGCAGCCATTGCCACACTCAACCGCCGTACACGCCACGGACGAGATATGACGAACTACCAACACTTGCTTGCGGTGGCGGTTGATAGTATCGCTGCGAAGAGTGAAGAAAAAGGTGTCGCCAGCTTATTTACTAAAGGTGGCACTGTATTAAGTGCTACCAGCAGCCAAGGTATTGAAGACTTTATGGTGGTATCCTATTTGATACTAACAGAGGCTAGCCATGTCTGAGTTGAGTCTGGGACTGCCACAGTTTGAAGCTTTTGTGAACACTCTAGGTGTGCCGCCGAGCTGCCTACTGAATCAACCACTGTTCAAAAAAATGTTTGCTGAGCATGATGAGCTGGACGCTAAGGATAAAAAAGCCTTAAAAGAGCACGTAGACAAAATTCGTTGGCTGTACACGCTCAAACCCAGCACGATTAATATTGCGCCTTACCAAGATGAGCAGCGTGAGTATGGTGAAGTGGCGGTGCTGCAGGTCGAACTCGCTGAAAGCAAGCGCATGGACAGCAAACTGATGGAGCAAGTCGGACATTTTATCAACCGGGCGATTCCTTACCCGCTGGTTATCTTTTTTACCGACAGTCAGCACAGCCACGCGGTTGCCGAAGGCAAAGAGCAGTTAACCCTCTGCCTTGCTGATAAACGTATTAACCAAGCCAATCAAGAAAAATGGGTGATTGAAGAA
>DATERP010000172.1:0-40002 GCA_035271385.1 Thiopseudomonas sp.
ATGGCTGCTTTAAAAGTAGGCGGTCGTTTGGTGGTGATCAGTTTCCATTCACTGGAAGACCGTATCGTTAAACAGTTTATGCGTCGTTTAGCTAAAGGTGAGGCAGATCAACTCCCGCGCCATTTACCGATTATTCCAGAAAAGTTTGAGCCGATTGTTAAATTGCTCGGTAAGCCGCAATACGCCAGTGCTGCTGAATTAAAAGCTAACCCGCGAGCACGCAGTGCCGTGATGCGCGTGGCGGAGAAGCTACGGTGAGCAAAGTGTATGCAAAACCATTACCGCGCTTAAGCGGTATTTTGCTGTTTTTGTTTATTGCTAACGTAGTGACCGCAGTATTGGTGTCTTATTCGGCGCACACCAGCCGTAAGTATTTAAATGAGCTGTTTGAAGCGACGCAAATCCGCGATCGCACTCAAGCAGAGTGGGGACGCTTTGTCTTAGAACAAAGTACTTGGACGGCGCATAACCGTATTGAAAGCTTAGCCATACAACAGCTGGATATGCATATCCCAGAGCCAGCAGCGATAAGGATGGTTAGCCCATGAAGTTTGCCCCCGATGTTGAGCATCCAACGCGTTTTGTCATTATCTTAACGTTACTGCTCTTGTTTGCTGCTGCCATTGCTGCGCGCATTGTGTATCTGCACGTGTTTCACCATGAGTTTTTAGCCATGCAAGGCGATGCGCGCGCCATGCGTAATATTCCTATTCCGGCACACCGTGGTGTTATTACTGATCGTAACGGTGAGCCGTTAGCCGTCAGTACACCGGTGATGACGCTGTGGGCGAATCCAAAAGAATTAGTCAAAGATAAGGCGCGCTGGGGGGAGTTGGCCGCAGTTTTAGAGTTAAAGCCTGCGGAGTTAGTGCAACGAATTGAAACGAACGCCGGTCGTGAATTTATGTATTTGGCGCGTCGTTTAACGCCAGAGCACGGCCAAAAAGTATTGGATCGCAAAATAGCTGGCGTGTATAGCCGCGAGGAGTTCCAGCGCTTTTATCCTGCCGGAGAAGTGGCAGCGCAGTTGGTCGGTTTTACCAATATTGATGATCAGGGCCAAGAAGGCATTGAGTTAGCCTTTAATGATTGGCTGACTGGTGTGCCGGGCAAGCGTCAAGTGATTAAGGACCGTCGTGGTGATTTGATTCGCGATCTGCAAGTTAAAGAAAACGCTAAGCCGGGCAAAGAGTTGGCTTTATCCATCGACTTGCGTCTGCAGTATTTAGCGCACCGTGAGTTGCGTAACGCCATTCTTGAGTTTGAAGCTAAAGCAGGTTCTTTAGTGATGATTGATGTGCGTACCGGTGAAATTTTAGCTATGGTCAACCACCCCACTTACAACCCTAATAATCGCCGTAATCTCGACCCACAAGCAACACGTAACCGCGCCTTGATTGATGTGTTTGAGCCCGGTTCAACGGTCAAACCGTTCTCCATTGCGGCAGCATTAGGGACCGGTCGCTGGCGTCCTGAGTCCACTGTTGATACGGGTAATGGGCAAATGCGCATTGGCCGTTACACCATTCGCGATGTGTCACGCGGTGGTCTGCTGGACTTAACCGGCGTACTGAAAAAATCCAGTAACGTGGCCGTCAGTAAAATTGCTTTAGATATTGGTGCACAGCCTGTGTATGACATTATGCAAGGCGTCGGCTTTGGTGCGGATACCGGCTTAGGCTTTCCCGGTGAGCGGGTGGGTCAATTACCCATGCACCGTAAGTGGGGCCAAGCTGAAACCGCAACTTTAGCCTATGGCTACGGTGTTTCAGTCACGGCGGTGCAGTTGGCGCATGCTTATGCAGTCTTGGGTAATCAGGGGCGCAATATGCCGTTGTCCTTATTGCGCCGTGACCGCCAGGTTGAGCAAGGTACACAAATTATTGATCCAAAGATTTCCAGTGATGTCATGACGATGCTGCAAGCTGTTGTTGAAGAAGCGGGCGGTGGTGGTGCGCGTGCACAAGTGCCGGGTTATCACGTCGGTGGTAAAAGTGGTACCGCGAAAAAGCTTGCTGCAGGTGGCGGCTATACCAAGAGCTCTTACCGCTCATTATTTTCCGGTGTCGGGCCGATTGATAACCCGCGAGTTGCCACTGTAGTGGTGATCGATGAGCCAAGCAAAGGCGGTTATTACGGTGGTTTAGTGGCTGCACCCGTATTTGGTCGGGTGATGGCCGGAGCATTACGCATGCTGAATGTGCGTCCAGATAATTTACCAACTGAAACGCAAAACGCGGTGGTTGGTTCAGCACAAGGAGGGCGTGGCTAATGGCAGTGCCTCTAAATCAATTATTTCCCCAAGCACCCAGTGCCACACTCATTCGTGAGCTGACTCTTGACAGCCGTAAGGTACGTCCTGGTGACTTGTTTTTAGCTGTTAAAGGTACCCAGCAAGATGGTCGCGCCTATATTGGTGATGCCATTGCGCGTGGTGCTGCAGCTGTTATTTACGAAGCTGACGCTGCGCTTGATATGCAAGACAGTGAAGCTTTATTGATCCCAGTGCGTGGTTTACAGGCGCAGTTGTCCAATATTGCTGGGCGTTTTTACGGTGATGCCAGTCGCACTATGCGTGTTGTGGCAGTGACCGGTACGAACGGCAAAACCAGCGTGACACAGTTGATCGCGCAAGCATCTGACTTGCTCGGTCAGACATGCGGCTTGGTGGGGACTTTGGGGAGCGGCTTTTATGGCAGCTTAACTCAAGGGCACTACACCACACCGGACCCATTGACAGTACAAGCAACGCTGGCTGACTTAAAAAATGCTGGCGCAAAAATGGTGGCGATGGAAGTGTCATCGCATGGCTTGGCGCAACAGCGCATTGAAGCTGTGCATGTGGATGTGGCGGTGTTGACCAATCTAACCCGTGATCATCTGGACTACCATGGCTCGATGTCAGCTTATGCTGAAGCTAAAGCCCGTCTCTTCCGCTGGCAGGGTTTAAAGGCGCAGGTGCTGAACTTAGACGATGAGTTTGGCCGTGAACTGGCCGCGCAGCATGCACCGACGTCACGTTTAATTACTTACAGTTTAGATGACAGCAGTGCCACAGTGTACTGCCGCAATATTCGCTTTAGCACCCATGGTATTCAAGCCGAAGTGGTGACGGCGCAAAGCGAAGGTAATTTATCGAGTAGCTTGATTGGCCGTTTTAATCTAAGCAATTTGTTGGCGGTGATTGGTGCTTTACTGGCTTTGGGTTACTCCTTGGCCCAAGCGCTGAGTGTGCTACCTAAGCTGCAAGGTCCGGCTGGACGGATGCAGGTATTAGGTGGTCAAGAGCAGCCCGTGGTGGTGGTTGATTACGCCCATACTCCGGATGCGTTAGAGCAGGTTCTGACAGCCTTGCGCCCGCATGTGGCACCCGGTGGACGTTTATTGTGCTTGTTTGGTTGTGGTGGTGAGCGTGATAAAGGTAAGCGTCCTTTGATGGCGGCGGCCGTTGAGCGGTTAGCCGATGCAGTCATTGTGACTGATGACAACCCGCGCGGCGAAGATCCAGCCGCCATTCGCGCAGAAATTCTTGCAGGCTTTAGTGCAGCAGCGCAGGTCACTGAAGTGGCCGAGCGCGGTGCGGCAATCGCCCAGCTTATTGCGCAAGCTACACCGAAAGATGTGCTGGTATTGGCCGGCAAAGGCCACGAAGATTATCAAGAGATTGAGCAGCAGCGCCAACACTTCTCTGATATTGAGCAGGCGCAGCTAGCCTTGGCTGCATGGCAGGTGGCGCATGTTTAAACCTGTGCAATTGAGCGAATTAGTCAGTCCGCTTGCGGCAGTTTTATACGGCGCAGATATTGAGTTTAGTGCGCTGAATACCGATAGCCGTAAAATCACCCCCGGTCAGCTATTTGTCGCGTTGCGAGGTGAGTTTTTTGATGGTCATCGCTATCTAGCTGATGTGGCCAAGCGCGGTGCGGTGGCCGCTATCGTGGAAGAGTATCAGGCGGATATTCAACTGCCGCAGTTGCTAGTAGCAGATACTCGCATTGCTCTAGGACAGATTGCTAGGCTCAATCGTGAGCAGTTCACTGGGCAAACGGTTGCGGTAACGGGCTCCAGTGGTAAAACCACAGTTAAAGAGATGCTCGCCAGTATTTGCCGTAGCGCTTTAGGTGAAGCTGCGGTGTTAGCCACGCGTGGCAATTTAAATAATGATTTAGGCGTGCCTTTTACTTTGCTGGAACTCAATGCCCAGCACCGTGCGGCTGTGGTTGAACTTGGAGCTTCACGTCCCGGTGAAATTGCCTACACCGCCGCTTTAACTCAGCCGATGGTTGCGGTGATCAGTAATGCTGGGATGGCGCATGCCGGTGAGTTTGGTGGTCCTGAGCATATTGTCTTAGCTAAGGGCGAGATTCTCGACGGTCTGCGCGCTGAGCATACCGCAGTGCTAAATCTAGATGACGCAGCTTTTGAGCAATGGCGTGCGCGTAATACTCAGTGTCAGGTGTTAAGTTTTTCCACCCGCTGTGCGGATGCCGATATTTATGCCAGCGCTATTGTCAGTAACGCCCAAGGTCGTATGGGTTTTAACCTGCATGGCGTAGCCGGTGAGTGCTTTATACAGTTAGCGGTATTGGGTTTGCACAATGTCAGTAATGCCTTAGCCGCAGTGGCAGCTGCGCATGCTTTAGGCTTGCCATTGTCAGCTATACGCCAGGGTCTTGAAGGTATGAAAGCGATTTCCGGACGCAGCATGGTGTATGAGTGTGCCGGTCACGTACAGATTATCGATGACAGTTATAATGCCAACCCAGCCTCGATTCGTGCAGCCATTGATGTGCTGCAAAATATGCCAGGTCAGCGCGTATTGGTGTAGGCGATATGGGTGAGTTGGGCGCTTGGGCTGAGCAAGAGCATGCACAGATTGGCGCTTATGCTAACGGTAAAGTTGATGCGGTATTTGCCACCGGACCTTTGATGCAACATGCGGTTGCACAATATTCTGGTGTTGCAGGGCACTTTTTAGAACAAAACAGTCTGATTGAAGCACTGCTTACGCAAGTAAGTGGTCCTGCAACATTTTTAATTAAAGGTTCACGTGGCGCAGCAATGGAAAACGTTGTGAGCGCACTGCGTACAAGTTTAGGGGATGCACTCTGATGTTGCTTTTATTAGCGGAGTATTTACAACAGTACCACAAAGGCTTTGCGGTCTTTCAGTACCTGACTCTGCGTGGTGTGTTTGGTGTTTTGACAGCACTAGTGATGTCACTGTGGCTGGGTCCGAAAATGATTCACATGCTGCGTAACTTGCAAATTGGTCAATCGGTACGCACCGATGGCCCGCAATCGCATTTGGCTAAATCGGGTACGCCAACCATGGGCGGCGCATTGATTTTGGCCTCCATCACTATCAGTACCTTGCTGTGGGCCGATTTAAGCAATCGTTATGTGTGGATTGTGTTGCTGGTCACGCTGCTATTTGGTGCGATTGGTTGGGTGGATGATTACCGCAAGGTGGTAGAGAAAAACTCCCGCGGTTTACCCGGGCGCTGGAAGTACTTTTGGCAGTCAGTGTTTGGTTTGGGGGCGGCCTTAGTGCTGTATTACACCGCACAAACACCGGCTGAAACGGCACTTATTGTGCCTTTCCTCAAAGATATCAGTATCCCGCTTGGTGCGGGTTTTATCGTTTTAACCTACTTGGTGATTGTTGGTACCAGTAATGCGGTCAACCTGACCGATGGTTTGGACGGTTTAGCGATTTTGCCTACAGTCTTAGTGGGTGGTGCTTTAGGTATCTTTGCTTACTTGTCAGGCCATATTAGTTTTGCTCAGTACTTGTTTATTCCTTATGTGCCGGGCGTGGGTGAGCTGATTATTTTCTGTGGCGCTCTGGTGGGTGCCGGTTTAGGTTTTTTATGGTTTAACACTTACCCTGCACAAGTCTTTATGGGTGACGTGGGTGCTTTAGCACTGGGCGCTGCTCTAGGTACTGTGGCAGTGATTGCCCGCCAAGAGATTGTCCTGTTTATCATGGGCGGTGTGTTTGTGGTGGAAACCCTGTCAGTGGTGATTCAGGTGTTGTCATTTAAATTGACTGGCAAGCGCGTGTTTCGTATGGCACCCATTCACCATCACTTTGAATTAAAAGGCTGGCCGGAGCCGCGCGTGATTGTGCGTTTTTGGATTATCACTGTGGTTCTAGTCCTGATTGGACTGGCCACCTTGAAACTGAGGTAAGCATAGGTGCAGAGCATCCATCAGCACGCACAGATTGTAGTTGGCCTTGGTAAAAGTGGCATGTCTTTGGTGCGGTTTTTAGCCGCGCAAGGTCAATCCTTTACTGTGGTGGACAGCCGCGAGCAGCCGCCTGAGTTAGCCACCTTGCAGCGCGATTATCCGCAGGTCGCTGTGCATTGTGGGCCTTTGTCTGCAGAGTTGTTAAGCAGTGCTGAGGTCTTGTACGTCAGTCCTGGCTTAGCCTTAAGTACGCCGGCGCTGCAGGCCGCGATTGCTCAGGGTGTACGCATCTCTGGCGATATTGACCTGTTTGCTCAATATGCTCGTGCACCTATTGTGGCAATTACTGGCTCAAATGCTAAGAGTACCGTGACCACGCTAGTTGGGCAGATGTTCAGTGCAGCAGGTTTACATGCAGCCATAGGTGGCAACCTCGGTGTGCCAGCGCTGGATTTGCTCGACGATGCGCTGGATGCTTATGTGATGGAGTTATCGAGTTTTCAATTAGAGACGACCTCGCATTTAAAAGCGCGTGTAGCGGTATGCCTGAATATCAGTGAAGACCATATGGACCGTTATGTTGATTTAGACGGTTATATTGCCGCTAAACAACGGGTCTTTAAGCATGCGCAAACCGTAGTGGTCAATCGCGATGATGTCGCGTCCCAGCCACAACAGCCGCCAGCGCAGGTCATTAGCTTTGGTTTGTCGACACCGCAAGCGGGCGAATTTGGTTTGCGTGAGCAGGATGGGGAAACATATTTAGCTCTAGGTGAGCAACTCTTGCTAGCAGTCAAGCACTTAAAGGTGCGTGGCAGTCATAATTACGCTAATGCTTTATCTGCCTTAGCTTTGGGTACGGCAATGCAATTACCGATGCCGGCGATGTTGCAGGCATTACAAGATTTTGCTGGACTTGAGCATCGCTGCCAGTGGTTGCGTCAAACGCAAGGTGTGGATTGGTACAACGATTCTAAAGCCACCAATGTGGGTGCTGCTTTAGCGGCCATTGAAGGTCTGGGTGCTGACCATGCAGGTAAGCTCGTGTTGATTGCCGGTGGTGATGGCAAGGGTGCTGACTTTTCCAGCCTGAAGATACCTGTGATGCAATATTGCCGCGCAGTCATAGTGCTGGGCCGTGATGGTGAGCGTGTTGCGCAAGCTGTAGCGGGCAGTGTGCCGATTGAGCACGTGACGACTCTCGAAGAGGCGGTCACTGTTGCGGCACGCCTCGCACAAGCGGGTGATAGCGTGTTGTTAGCCCCTGCATGTGCGAGTTTAGATATGTTTAAAAGTTTTGAGCAGCGCGGTGATGTGTTTGCGCAAGCGGTGAGGGATTTGTTATGAGTATCCGTGATTTTATCGCGCAGCCATCGCCATGGCGTCATAACAATAAAGTTGATATCGACTTTCCGATGTTAACTGCGTGTTTGTTACTGATGGGTATTGGTTTGGTGATGATCGCCTCAGCCTCATCAGCTGTTGCTTATACCAATACCGGCAACACCTTCCATTACTTTATTCGCCATATGATTTATGTGTCCATTGCCTTAGTAGCGGGTGGCCTGACTTTGTTTGTGCCGATGTCGTTATGGCAGCGCTATAGCGGTTGGTTGTTAGTGGTCGCTTTTGTGGTGCTGATTCTAGTGTTGGTTCCGGGCATTGGTCGTGAAGTGAACGGTTCGCGACGTTGGATTGGTGTCGGTATTTTTAATATCCAGCCATCGGAGTTGGCTAAACTGTTTATGGTGGTCTTTTTAGCCGGCTTTTTAGTGCGGCGCAAAGAAGAAGTCAAGCAGCGCCTGCGAGGCTTGGCTAAGCCGCTGTTTCTTGCTGGTTTATTGGCTGGCTTGCTGATTAAAGAGCCTGACTACGGTGCGGCTGTGGTGATGCTTGGTAGCGTTATTATTATGCTGTATTTGGGTGGCGTTAGTTTAGTGCTTTCGGTGCCGCTATTGATCATTTTGTTAGCAGGTTTTATGGCGTTTATTGGCCTTGAAGGCTATCACATGCAACGCCTTAGCACTTTTACCGATCCGTGGGGTGATCAGTACGGTGCGGGCTACCAGCTCACGCAAGCGCTGATCGCTTTTGGGCGCGGTGAATGGTTAGGTTTAGGCTTGGGAAATAGCATTCAAAAGCAATTCTTTTTACCTGAAGCGCACACCGACTTTGTGTTCTCGGTGCTGGCTGAAGAGCTGGGTATGCTGGGTGCGCTGACGACCTTGGTTTTGTTTATGTTTGTCAGTGTGCGCGCACTCTATATCGGTGTCTGGGCTGAGCAGGCTAAGCAGTATTATTCGGCTTATGTCGCCTATGGTTTGGCTTTGTTATGGATTGCCCAAGTATTGATTAACCTAGGGGTGAATACCGGTTTGCTGCCGACTAAGGGGTTAACCTTGCCGTTTATCAGTTATGGCGGTAGTTCGTTGGTGGTGTGCTGCATCAGTTTAGCGATGCTGTTACGCATTGAGTGGGAGCGGCGTACACAGCTTTTGGCTGCTGACTCCATGAGCAAAGCACAAATCACAGCGATGGCGAAGGGGGTGCGCGGTGCGCGGTAATATTTTAATTATGGCTGCCGGAACCGGCGGGCATGTGTTTCCAGCCTTGGCTTGCGCGCAAGAGTTTACGGCACGTGGTTATACCGTGCATTGGCTGGGCGCTGGGCGGGGTATTGAGAATGAACTGGTGCCCGCCGCTGGTTATACTTTGCATACCCTGAAGATCAGCGGTTTGCGCGGTAAAGGTCTGGGCTCATTATTGACTGCGCCTTTTAAGTTGTTGGGCGCTTTATGGCAGGCTAAACGTTTAATACGCGAGCTTAAGCCTGTGTGCGTCTTGGGTTTGGGTGGCTATGTGACGGGGCCAGGCGGTCTAGCAGCTAAGCTGTCTTCGGTGCCACTGATTATTCATGAGCAAAATGCTGTCGCCGGTACGGCTAATCGTGCCTTAGCAACCTTTGCAACGCGCATTTGTGAAGCCTTTCCAAACACCTTTAAGCAGCGTAAAAACTGCATCACCACAGGTAATCCTGTGCGCGAGGCATTGTTTCTCCAGACGCCGCGCAAGAATTTAGCATCACGAGCGGTGAACTTATTAGTGCTCGGTGGCAGTCTCGGTGCTGAGCCACTGAATAAATTGCTGCCTGCGGCCTTAGCACAAGTGCCTGCTGAGTTACGACCGCAGGTGCAGCATCAAGCGGGGCGTAATAATGATGAGGTGACTCGCGAACGCTACCAAGTGGCTGGGGTTGAGGCACAGGTTGTACCTTTTATTAGTGATATGGCCAACGCTTATGCATGGGCCGATTTAGTGATTTGCCGCGCGGGTGCTTTAACCGTTAGCGAATTGGCTGCAGCAGGCTTGGCTTCATTTTTAGTGCCACTGCCACATGCCATCGACGACCACCAAACGCGTAATGCCGAATTTTTGGCTCAGCAAGGCGCCGCTGTCTTGCTGCCACAACATGCTACTGATGCAGCTCGTTTAGCTGCACAGTTAACTGAGGTACTGATGGACAAGAAACGCATTAAAACCATGGGTGAACAAGCGCGTTTATTAGCGCAGCCAGATGCGACGCGGCATGTAGTTGCTGTGTGTTTGGAGGTGGCGCATGGTTGATTTATTGCAGCCGACAACGGCTGAGATACGTCGTATGCGCCGTATCCGCCGCATTCACTTTATTGGCATTGGCGGCACCGGTATGTGCGGTATTGCTGAGGTACTGCGTAACTTAGGTTATGAAGTCTCAGGCTCGGACTTAAAGCCTTCAACAGTGACTGAACGCTTACAAAGCCTCGGTGTGCAGGTGGTGTTTGGTCACCATGCCGAAAACGTTGAGCATGCGGATGTGTTGGTGGTTTCCAGTGCGATTAATCCATCGAACCCTGAAGTGGCGCGCGGTTTAGAGCGTCGCATCCCAGTGGTGCCGCGTGCGGAAATGCTGGCTGAGTTGATGCGCTACCGTCACGGTATTGCAGTGGCGGGTACCCATGGTAAAACCACGACCACTAGCTTGTTAGCTTCGGTCTTTGCTGCTGCAGATTTAGATCCGACCTTCGTGATTGGTGGTCGTCTTAATGCTGCCGGTAGTAATGCGCAGTTGGGTGCCGGTTGCTATTTGATCGCAGAAGCGGATGAGAGTGATGCGAGCTTCTTGCACTTGCAGCCGATGGTCTCAGTGGTGACTAATATTGATGCTGACCATATGAGCACCTATGGCGGCGATTTTAATAAGCTGAAAAAGACCTTTGTCGATTTTTTACATAACCTGCCGTTTTATGGTTTGGCTGTGTTGTGTGTTGACGATCCATCGGTGCGCGAGATTGCTAAACAGGTCAAGCGTCCAACGCTGACCTATGGCTTTTCCGACGACGCTGATTTGCGTGCCATTGATGTGTCGCAAGAGGGTATGCGCACTTCCTTTACTGTCTTGCGCAAAGGCCGCGAGCCATTACCTGTGTCGGTGAATATGCCGGGCAAACATAACGTACTCAACGCTTTGGCAACCATTGCTATTGCTACTGATGAAGGCATTGCTGATAGTGCTATTATTGCTGGCTTGTCTGGCTTTGAAGGTGTGGGTCGACGTTTTCAGATGTATGGCGAGTTGCCTGTTGCCGGTGGCAGTGTCATGTTGGTTGACGATTACGGTCACCACCCCAGCGAAGTGTCTGCAGTGATTAAGGCGGTACATGACGGCTGGCCGGGACGTCGTTTAGTGATGGTATATCAGCCGCACCGTTACAGCCGTACCCGTGATTTGTACGAAGATTTTGTACAAGTCCTTGGTGATACCAATGTGCTGTTATTGCTTGAAGTGTATCCGGCCGGTGAAGAGCCAATTCCGGGTGCGGGTAGCCGTCAGTTGTGCCATAGCATTCGTCAGCGCGGTCGCTTAGATCCTTTGTATGTTGAACGCGGCACTGATCTTGCGCCTTTGTTAAAGCCCTTACTGCAACCGGGTGATATTTTATTGTGCCAAGGCGCCGGCGATGTCGGCGGTATTGCCCCTAGCTTACTTAAACACCCTTTATTTACCGCACACACTGAGGACGCAGGCGTATGAGTCAGCCCCTAGATATTCAAGCATTAGGCCGTGTTGCCGTCCTTTACGGTGGCCGCAGTGCTGAACGTGAAGTGTCACTCAACTCAGGTGCGGCTGTTTTAGCTGCATTACAACACGCAGGTGTGGATGCCTTTGGTATTGATGTGGGCGATGATTTTCTGGCGCGTTTGTGTGCGCAGAAAATTGATCGTGCCTTTATTGTTTTACATGGTCGCGGTGGCGAAGACGGCACTGTGCAAGGTTTGCTTGAGTGTGCGGGTATTCCTTACACCGGCAGCGGCGTGCTCGCTTCAGCCTTAGCTATGGATAAGCTGCGCACAAAACAGATTTGGCATAGCGTGGGTTTACCTACGCCACGCCACGCAGCTTTAGTCACTGAAGAAGATTGTCATCAAGCAGCGCAAGACTTAGGTTTTCCACTGATTGTAAAGCCCGCCAATGAGGGCTCGAGCATCGGTATGGCGAAGGTGGATGACTTAGCGGGTTTGTTAGCTGCTTGGCAAGAAGCCCGTCATTTTGATTCGCAAGTGTTGGTGGAGCAGTGGATCTCAGGTCCTGAGTTCACTATTGCGATGCTCAATGGCGAAGTATTGCCACCGATTCGCTTAGGCACCAGCCATGCCTTTTATGATTATGAAGCTAAGTATTTATCCAATGACACGCAATATCAGATTCCTTGCGGCTTATCTGCAGAGAAAGAAGCAGAATTACGCACTTTAACCGCGCGAGCTTGTCAAACACTAGGTGTGACCGGTTGGGGTCGTGCTGATGTGATGCAAGATGAGCAAGGTAACTTTTGGTTTTTAGAAGTTAATACTGTACCTGGTATGACAGATCACAGCTTGGTACCTATGGCTGCGCGTGCGGCCGGTTTAGATTTTAATGCCTTGGTATTAACTATTTTGGCTGGTACGTTACAGGTTAGAGGTTAATACTGTGAGTAGCGCAGGGCGGCAACATAAAAAAGCTCCACCGCGTGGCGCAACACGACAAGTATCAGCGTCGGGTGCGCGCCGTACTGCCGAGCCAAAAGCGCCAAGACAGTGGCCTAAACCCAATTGGACAGCGATCAGTTTAGTTGTACTGGTTGCTGCAGCTATTGCTGTGATGTTGAATTTTGAGCGGACTTGGCAGTGGTTAAAACCACATGTCAATCCGGCCATTTCCACTGTGCGAGTATTGGGTGATTTAAGCGCAGCCAAACAACGTGTGGTTGAGCGTCAACTAATGCCGTATAGCGATGGTTTGTTTTTTTCTGTAGATATAGCCGCAGTGCGCGAGGTATTAGATGAATTACCTTGGGTGGCGAATGCAGAGGTTAGCCGCATTTGGCCTGATCAATTGCAGGTGATTATCCAAGAGCAACTGCCTGTTGCTCGTTGGGGTGATGATGCGCTGTTAAGTACACAGGGATATTTGTTTACTGCTGTAGATATTAGTGATTACGACCATTTGCCACAGTTATTCGGTCCTGCGCAAGAGCAAGTACGGGTGATGCAGCAATATTTAACCTTTAGTCAGGCGCTACGGCCTTTGGGTTATTCGATTAAACAGCTGGAAATGCGTGAGCGTGGTAGTTGGTTTGTGACCACGCAGACGGGTTTGCAACTGTTATTTGGACGTGATCATTTAGTGGAAAAAATACGCCGCTTTGCTGTGGTGTATGAAGCTGAACTTAAGCAACAGATTGAAAAAATTGAACGGGTTGATTTGCGCTATGCCAATGGTTTGGCTGTCGCTTGGCGCGCCCCGGCAGAAAATGAACCTACAGCGGTAGTGGCGCAGTAAAGGAGAGAAACACATGGCACATGAAAATAACCACAACATGATTGTTGGTCTGGATATAGGTACCTCCAAGGTTGTGGCGCTCGTAGCCGAAGTCACTCCTGATGGTGAGTTGAATATTATTGGTATCGGTACCAACCCCGTACGTGGCTTGAAAAAAGGTGTAGTGGTTAATATTGAGTCGACTGTGCAGTCTCTGCAAGCGGCGATCAATGAGGCACAGAAAGTTGCAGATTGCAGTATTCACTCTGTATTTGTAGGTATTGCCGGTAGTCATATTCGTAGCCAAAACTCAGATGGTATTGTTGCTATCCGTAATGGCGAAGTGAGTCGTGCCGACTTAGAGCGCGTCTTAGATGCTGCACAAGCAGTTGCTATACCTGCAGATCAGAAGGTTTTGCATACCTTAGCGCAAGATTACATGATTGATAACCAAGAAGGTGTGCGTGAGCCGCTGGGTATGTCAGGTGTGCGTTTAGAAGCGCGTGTGCATGTGGTGACTTGTGCCATTAATGCATTACAAAATATTGAGAAGTGTGTCAGTCGCTGTAACTTGGCCGTAGACGACATTATTTTAGAACAACTTGCCTCTGCCAGTGCCGTCCTGACTGAAGATGAGCAAGAGTTGGGCGTATGTTTAGTCGATATTGGTGGTGGTACCACCGATATTGCCATCTTTACTGAAGGTGCGATTCGTCATACTGCTGTGATCCCAATTGCTGGTGATCAAGTGACCAATGACATTGCCATGGCATTACGTACACCAACTCAGTACGCTGAACAGATTAAAGTTCGTTATGCCTGTGCTTTAGCTAAATTAACAGGTCCAGACGAAACAATTAAAGTGCCCAGTGTGGGTGATCGTCCGCCACGCGAATTATCACGACAAGCCTTGGCTGAGGTGATTGAGCCGCGTTATGAAGAGTTGTTTAGCTTGATTTTAGCCGAGCTACGACGCAGCGGTTATGAAGACATGATTCCAGCTGGTATCGTTTTAACAGGTGGTACAGCCAAAATGGAAGGTGCTGTTGAACTGGCTGAAGAGATTTTCCATATGCCGGTGCGGCTAGGATCGCCCCAAGGCGTGAAAGGTATTGACGATGTGGTGCGTAACCCTATTTATGCCACAGCTGTGGGTTTATTGATTTATGGTTTACGCAAACAAAATGAAGGTCTAAATACGCAAGACGTAGCACATGACCAACAAGATAAAAAGCCGCCCGTGTTTATGCGTGTTAAACGCTGGCTGCAAAACCAATTGTAATTAAAATTTCCGGTGCGAGCCGGGCTATAACTAGAAAGGTGGGAGAAGGCTATGTTTGAATTAGTTGATCAGACTCCGCAGCAGGCTGTGATTAAGGTCATTGGTGTCGGTGGTGGTGGTGGTAATGCGGTAAACCACATGGTGGCTAGCAATATTGAAGGTGTTGAATTTATTTGTGCCAACACTGACTCACAAGCGTTACGTGATATTACTGCGCGTACTGTTTTGCAATTAGGCTCTAATTTAACTAAAGGCTTAGGCGCGGGTACCAACCCTGAAATTGGCCGTAAAGCTGCTGAAGAAGACCGTGAGCGCATTACTGAAGTTCTGCAAGGTACCGATATGGTCTTTATCACCACCGGTATGGGTGGCGGTACCGGTACGGGTGCTGCGCCTGTTATTGCGCAGATTGCTAAAGAAATGGGTATTTTGACTGTCGCCGTGGTAACGCGTCCATTCCCTTTTGAAGGTCGTCGCCGTTTACAGATTGCTGATGAAGGTATCCGTGCTTTAGCTGAACACGTTGACTCTTTGATCACTATTCCAAACGAAAAACTGCTGACTATTTTAGGTAAAGACGCAAGCTTGCTCTCGGCTTTTGCCAAAGCAGATGATGTGTTAGCTGGCGCAGTACGCGGTATTTCCGACATTATTAAACGCCCAGGCATGATTAACGTCGACTTTGCTGACGTTAGAACTGTGATGAGCGAAATGGGTATGGCAATGATGGGTACGGGTTCTGCAACAGGCAGCAACCGTGCACGTGAAGCGACTGAAGAAGCTGTGCGTAACCCATTGCTGGCCGACGTAGTGCTTAGCGGTGCGCGCGGTATTTTGGTGAATATCACTGCTGGTCCTGACCTGTCACTGGGTGAGTACGAAGAAGTGGGTAGCATTATCGAAGCCTTTGCTTGCGACGAAGCAATGGTGAAGGTGGGTACTGTGATTGATCCAGATATGCGTGATGAGTTGCATGTCACTGTAGTGGTCACCGGCTTAGATGCAGCAGTTAAAAAGCCAGTTAAAGTGGTGGATAACACTGCAGTAACGCAGACCGCAGCGCCAGTAAAAGCAGCACGTATGCTGGTTGATGATGGCCAAGAACCTGATTACTCTAAATACGATGCGCCAGTTGCTCAGCGTATGCGAGACAATGCTGTACCAGCGGCTAAGCCAACGAGCCAAGAAGATATGGATTACTTGGATCTTCCGGCATTCTTACGACGTCAGGCGGATTGATAAAGCCTTGATTTGCGAGTTGATTTCTTTATTCGTTCAGCATCTGTTAAGATGCGGGTCATTATTGAAAACTATTTGCAACCAGTATGGCAGTGGCTTAAGTCATGATTAGACAACGCACCTTGAAAAATATTATCCGTGCCACTGGTATCGGTCTGCACTCAGGCGAGAAAGTTTACCTGACGTTGCGCCCCGCGGCAGTGGATACGGGTATTGTGTTTCGCCGCATGGATTTAGATCCTGTGGTGGAAATATCTGCCTTAGCAAAAAATGTGGGTGAAACCACCATGTCGACGACGCTGGTTAAAGGCGACGTTAAAGTAGACACGGTTGAACACCTGTTATCAGCCATGGCTGGCTTAGGAATTGATAACGCTTACGTCGAACTGTCGGCTTCAGAAGTGCCGATTATGGATGGCAGCGCTGGGCCTTTTGTATTCTTGATTCAGTCTGCAGGACTGGAAGAGCAAGATGCACCGAAAAAATTCATCCGAATTTTACGGGAAATTACAGTTGAAGACGGCGAAAAACGTGCAACTTTTGTACCTTTTGAAGGCTTCAAAGTTGGCTTTGAGATTGAGTTTGATCACCCTGTTTTTGCAGGGCGTACACAAACGGCATGCGTAGATTTTTCTAGCACCTCGTTTGTAAAAGAAGTCAGTCGTGCACGTACGTTTGGCTTTATGCGCGATATTGAGTTTTTACGCACAAACAACTTGGCACTTGGTGGCAGCGTTGATAATGCGATTGTGGTTGATGACAACTCAGTACTCAATGAAGACGGCTTACGTTACGAAGATGAGTTTGTTAAGCATAAAATTCTAGATGCGATTGGCGACTTGTATCTGTTGGGTAAAAGCTTAATTGGTGAGTTCCGCGGCTATAAGTCCGGTCATGCACTGAATAACTTGTTACTCAGAACACTCCTTGAGCAGCCTGATGCTTGGGAAGTGGTGACCTTTGCAGATGCCAGTACAGCTCCAATTTCATATATGCGCCCAGCTGCGGCGGTATAGCTTTTTTCGAAATACTTTAAACCACCCTGCGGGGTGGTTTTTTTTGCTAAATATTTAGCTTGTAGGTTCTATTACAGCTCAGGCAGTGCTGGTACCTATGCTGCAATAGCTCCTATAAATACCGGATTAAGGCTCTGGTGTGGAATCATGTTGCTCTGGCAGTTTGGTTTTCCAGCCCTGATTGCCTGGCAAAATCATATTGAGCAGGAGCGCAATCACTGCGCACAGCGAGATGCCTGATAAGGCAAAGTCACCACTACCAATGCTCATGCCGCCAATACCGAAGACTAAAGTGACTGAAACGATAATCAGATTGCGCGCCTCAGATAAGTCGACTTGGTTACGAATTAAAGTATTGAGGCCTACTACGGCAATTGAACCAAACAGTAAGCACAAAATGCCACCCATCACCGGAACAGGGATACTTTGCAAGGCCGCACCAAACTTACCAATAAAAGCTAGGGCAATGGCAAACACTGCCGCCCAAGTCATAATCACTGGGTTGTAGTTCTTGGTGAGCATCACTGCGCCTGTGACTTCGGCATAGGTGGTGTTAGGTGGTCCACCGAGCATACCAGCAGTGGTAGTGGCTAAACCGTCACCGAGGAGCGTGCGATGCAAGCCGGGCTGCTTGATATAGTTTTGTCCGGTCACGCTGCCAATCGCAATCACGCCACCAATATGTTCAATGGCGGGCGCTAAGGCAACCGGCAACATAAATAAAATGGCACCTAAGTGAAACTCTGGAGCAACAAAAGCTGGCAGTGCAAACCAGGGTGCCAGACTAATAGCTGCAATATTCACTTCACCTAATATCACTGACAGCGTGCAGCCCACCACAATGCCGGCCAAAATCGGTACCAAGCGAAATAAGCCTCGGCCCAAGGTGGCGACTGCCAGAGTGCTCAGCAGTGCTGACATCGAGATAATCATGGCGGTAGGGTAGGCGATCAGTTGCGTCGCGCCATCGCCTGATTTGCCCATCGCCATATTGACGGCCACTGGCGATAAGGCTAAACCGATGCACATAATCACCGGCGCAATCACCACTGGAGGCAGCAATTTATCAATAAAGCCTGTGCCTTTGAGGCGCACTGCAGCGCTGAGCAGGATATACACCGCGCCCGAAGCCATAATGGCACCCAAAACTGCTGGTAAACCAAAATTGGTTTTTGCATAGAGAATCGGGGCAATAAAGGCAAAGCTTGAAGCGACAAATACTGGGACTTGGCGTTTGGTTGCAACTTGAAAAACCAGAGTGCCTAAACCTGCAGTAAAGAGCGCAACGTTAGGGTCCATACCTGTAATCAGCGGCATTAACACCAATGCACCGAATGCCACAAAGAGCATTTGTGCGCCAACTAAGGCTTGGCGCCAAGCCGGTTCTGCAGGATGAGACAGCATGAATCAGCTCTCCTTTTGTTTGGTGCCAAAGATTTTATCGCCTGCATCACCCAAGCCAGGAATGATATAGCTGTTACTGTCTAAGCCTTGATCAATAGACGCGGTATAAATAGCCACATCGGGGTGAGCCGCATTCACAGCTTGAATACCCTCAGGCGCGGCAACCAGCACCATGGCGCGAATCTCTTTGCAGCCGGCTTTTTTTAATAGGTCGATGGTGGCGATCATTGAGTTACCTGTGGCAAGCATAGGGTCAATAATCAATGACAGACGCGAGGGCATATCGGGGGCAAGTTTTTCCAGATAAGTATGTGCTTCGAGTGTCGCTTCGTTACGCACCACACCAACTGCACTGACTTTAGCGCTGGGAATGAGGCTCAAGACCCCCTCGAGCATGCCAATACCAGCACGTAAAATAGGTACTACAGTGATTTTTTTACCAGCGATTTTCTCAACTTCAACCGTACCGCTCCAGCCTTCAATGCTGTAGCTTTCCAATGGAAAGTCTTTGGTGGCTTCATAGGTTAAGAGTGAGCCTAATTCTTGCGCGAGTTCACGAAAGTTTTTGGTACTGATATCAGCGCGGCGCATTAAGCCAAGTTTGTGACGAATAAGCGGGTGGCGGATTTCATGGGCGGGCATACAAGGCTCCAAAATTGAAAGAGTAGGCGCTTAGACTAAACGAAATCGCTATAAAACGGCACTTTGTTTATGATCAATACTTGCTCTAAACGGTCTGGCGCAGTACCTTTTGCGCCTTAATTACTTAACGAAGAGTCCTGTCATGTCTGCCAATCTTGAACATATCCAGCAAGTAATGGACGAAGCCGATGTTTTATTCACTGAGGAGCAAGTTGAGGCGGCAATTGATCGTGTTGCTCTGCAGATGAATGAGCAGTTGCACGATACCAATCCCATTGTTTTTTGTGTGATGAATGGTGGATTGATTTTTTCTGGAAAATTGCTGACTAAATTGACCTTTCCTTTGCAGCAGTCTTATTTGCATGCCAGTCGTTATCGTAACGAAACCAGTGGTGGCGATTTGTTTTGGAAGGCGAAGCCAGAAATCTCTTTAATGGATCGTAATGTTTTGATCGTTGACGATATTCTGGATGAAGGTCATACCTTGTCGGCCATTATTGAGTTCTGTCAGCGTGCGGGTGCCAGTTCAGTGCGCACCGTAGTGTTGATGGATAAACAACATGACCGTAAAGCGCGCCCAGGTCTGGCTGCTGACTTTTTTGGCTTGCATTGCGAAGACCGTTATATCTTTGGTTACGGTATGGACTACAAGGGCTACTGGCGCAATGCGGCTGGCATTTATGCAGTCAAAGGCATGTGATACAGGCCTGTAATAGTGTTGTGCTTAGGTTTTTTTAGCATGCTTAGCAAGGCGCTCCAATGCTTCGCGCAGTGCAGGATCGTGTATGGCTTGTGCGCTGTCTTGAATGGTCTGACCTGATTGCGCTGAGATGGCAACACTAGGTAACTTAGGCTTTTCCTGTTGCATCGGTGGGCGCACTTTAAATTGAATGCGTGTCACTTCACGAAACTCAACTAAGCTTTGCAATTGCTCGAGTAAACGTTTTTGCTGGTAGCGTAAGCGCGTGGCCCAGTGCCCATTAGTGACTATAAGTGTCAGTGTACCGGCTTGGCAGTCGGCTAAGAGGCAGTGCTCACGTGCAGCAGGCTGTAGGTATTGATTGAGTAATTGCTGGAGGTGGTCTGTGGCTGCAGCACGCGCCAATAGGCGTTGCAGAGAGATGCTGCCTTGCAAGACCCCCGTGCTTTTTTGCGCTTTAATCGGACGATAGCCCATGGCATACCTCATGAAAAACAGATTTTGTACGGCATCAGCTTAGACTATTTGCCAAATGACGCTTGAAATGTGCGCAATGCAGTACAATGTTACACAGATAGTATAGCCCAGAAGAAATAGTGGCTGTTTTGCGACTCTTATATTTAATACCTGTGTAGGTCGCTTTGTCGACTAAGGTCACTTTATTCAAGTGAAAATACGGGTAAAATGAATTTTTTGTGCGGGTGAGTACAGTATGACTTACGCGCCTTCACCCCCCAAAAATGGAAGCGTTATAAATTATGTTTGCGCCTTTATTCAGAAAACTTCTTGGAAGCAAAAACGACCGTGACGTCAAGCGTATGTATAAAACGGTTAATGCCGTCAATGCGCTTGAAGAACAGATGGTGGCTCTGACAGACGAGCAGTTACAAGCTAAGACCAATGAGTTTCGTGAGCGTTTAGCGGGTGGTGAAAGTCTTAATAAGCTCTTACCAGAAGCTTTTGCGACCGTGCGCGAAGCCGGTAAGCGTGTCATGGGCATGCGCCACTTTGATGTGCAGTTGATCGGTGGCCAAACCCTGCATGAGGGCAAAATTGCGGAAATGCGCACCGGTGAAGGTAAGACTTTAGTGGCCACGCTGGCCGTGTACCTGAATGCTTTACCGGCAAAAGGTGTGCATGTGGTCACGGTCAACGACTACCTTGCGCGTCGTGATGCGAACTGGATGCGTCCCTTGTATGAGTTTTTAGGTTTGTCTGTTGGCGTAGTAGTACCTTTTCAGAGTCCTGAAGAAAAGCGTGCTGCCTATGCCTGTGATATCACCTACGGTACCAATAATGAGTTTGGCTTTGACTACTTGCGCGACAATATGGCGTTCAGTGTTGAAGAAAAATTCCAGCGTGAACTGCACTTTGCCGTGATCGATGAGGTGGACTCCATCTTAATTGATGAAGCGCGCACCCCACTGATTATTTCTGGTCAGGCTGAAGACAGCTCTGAGCTGTATAAGAAAATCAATCTGATTATCCCAACGCTCAAGCGTCAGATTGAAGATAAAGAAACTGAAGAAGTATTGGAAGAAGGCCACTACACCATCGATGAGCAAGCTCGTCAGGTTGAGCTGAACGAAGCCGGTCACCAGTACATTGAAGAAAAGCTCACTGAGTTGGGTTTGTTAGCGGAAAATGAATCCTTATATTCAGCGAGTAACCTGAGCCTGCTGACCCACGTCAACGCGGGTTTGCGTGCGCATAAACTATTCAACCGCAACGTTGAATACATCGTACAAGAAGGCCAAGTGGTGCTGGTCGATGAGCACACAGGCCGTACCATGCAAGGTCGTCGCTTGTCAGAGGGCTTACACCAAGCCATCGAAGCTAAAGAAGGCGTGCATATTCAGCCAGAAAGTCAGACCATGGCGTCCACCACCTTCCAGAACTATTTCCGTCTGTACGAAAAGCTCTCTGGAATGACCGGTACTGCTGATACTGAAGCCTTTGAGTTCCGTCAAATTTACGGCCTTGATGTCACTGTGATTCCAACGCACCGTAAAGTGGCGCGTCAAGACTTTAACGACTTAGTGTTCTTAACTCAGCCGGAAAAGTATGTCGCTATAGTTGAAGATATTCGTAAATGCCAAGAGCAAGGTCGCCCGGTGTTGGTCGGTACGGCATCGATTGATAGCTCTGAGCATGTGTCTGAGGTGCTGACAGCTGCAGGTATTGAACATAAAGTTCTCAACGCTAAGCATCACGATTTAGAAGCAGATATTATTGCGCAAGCCGGTCGTCCGGGTGCTGTTACGATTGCCACCAACATGGCCGGTCGTGGTACGGACATTGTGCTGGGCGGTAGTTGGGAAGCCGAAGTGGCCGCGCTGGATAATCCAAGCGAAGCACAAGTCGCTGAGATTAAAGCTGCATGGCAAAAAAGCCATCAGCAGGTGATTGAAGCAGGCGGTTTACATGTGATTGCCACTGAGCGTCATGAGTCGCGTCGCATTGATAACCAATTGCGCGGTCGTTCAGGTCGTCAAGGTGACCCAGGTTCCACGCGCTTCTACCTGTCGCTTGAAGATAACTTGATGCGGATCTTTGCCTCTGATCGCGTGAAGAACTTTATGAAAGCGCTTGGTATGAAAGAAGGCGAAGCGATTGAGCATCGCATGGTGAGTAACGCCATTGAAAAAGCCCAGCGTAAAGTTGAAGGGCGTAACTTTGATATGCGCAAGCAGTTGCTTGAATACGATGACGTGGCTAACGAGCAGCGTAAAGTGATCTACCACATGCGCAATAGCTTACTCAGCTCAAATGACGTGGGCGATGTGGTTGCTGAGTTTAGACATGAAGTCTTGTCCAGCACGCTAGAGCAATATATTCCGTCGCAGTCATTGCCTGAGCAATGGAATATTCCTGAATTAGAAGAAGCTCTTGCTGAAGGCTTTGGTGTGCAGTTACCGATCCAGCAATGGCTCGATGCTGACGATAGTCTGCATGAAGACAGCTTGCGAGAGCGTATCGAGCACGAAGTAGTGGCAGCTTACAGCGCTAAAGAAGAGTTGGTGGGTGCGGAAGGTTTACGCAGCTTTGAGAAGCAAATTATTCTGCGAGTGCTGGATGATTTATGGAAAGAGCACTTAGCAGCGATGGATCACTTGCGTCACGGTATTCACTTGCGTGGTTATGCGCAAAAGAACCCTAAGCAAGAATATAAGCGTGAATCCTTTAATCTGTTCCGTGATTTGTTAGAGTCAATTAAGCGTGATGCAATTCGTGTGCTGTCTAATGTGCAAATTCGCCAAGAAGATCCACAGGAAGAAGAAGCACGTTTACGCCAGCAAGCTCAGGACATGGCCGAGCGTATGCAGTTTCAGCATGATGAAGTCAATGAGTTGGCTGATTCTCAGGATGAAGCTCCAATGGCTGAGGCTGTGGCGACTACACCGGTGCGTAATGAGCCAAAAATTGGTCGTAATGAATCCTGTACTTGTGGCTCTGGTAAAAAATATAAGCATTGCTGTGGTCGTATTAGCTAATGCTTTGACGCCGCTTTAAATGGTAAAGCAGTAGATCGTTTTACGCCGTACCAGAAAATTCTGCGTGCGGCGTTTCTTTTTAGCGCATAGCGCATTTAAATCAGTTGGAGAATTATTATGGCGGTTGGCTTAGGTGATTTACCGATCATGCACCCTGTGGCAGGTTTTGAGTTAGGTATTGCTAGCGCTGGGATTAAAAAGCCTGGCCGTCGTGATGTTGTGGTGATGCGTTGTGTTGAAGGTAGCACGGTAGCCGGCGTCTACACGCAGAATGCTTTTTGTGCGGCACCAGTGATCTTGTGCAAACAGCGTATGCAATCCGCACCGCGTTACTTGGTGACCAATACCGGTAATGCTAATGCCGCTACCGGTGAACCGGGCCTGCAGGCTGCTAATGCGGTGTGTCAGCATTTGGCAGAATTAGTTGGTTGCCCAGTTGAGCAGGTTCTTCCTTACTCAACCGGTGTGATTGGCGAGCCTTTGCCGGTCGCGAAAATTGCTGCTGCTTTACCCGCTGCTTTGGCTGATTTGCGCACTGATAACTGGGCGGCCGCGGGTGAAGGCATTATGACCACCGACACCTTGCCCAAAGGTGCCAGCGTGCAGTTTGTACATGATGGCGTGACTGTGACTGTCACCGGGATCAGTAAAGGCGCTGGTATGATTCGCCCGAATATGGCGACCATGCTCGGCTATATGGCCACTGATGCTGCGGTCAGCCAAGAGATTTTGCAAAACCTCTTGCACGATGCTGCCAATAAATCATTTAACCGCATTACCATTGATGGCGACACTTCCACCAACGACTCCTGCATGTTGGTCGCCACTGGCCAAGCTGCGCTTGAGCCTATTACTGAGCCGAGCGGTGAGCTGTATAACGCGTTACGCACTGCTGTTAATCAAGTCGCAATGCAGTTGGCGCAAGCCATTGTGCGTGATGGCGAGGGCGCGACTAAGTTTGTCACAGTCAAAGTTGTAGGCGGTGGCAATCAACAAGAGTGTCTGGATGTGGCTTATGCGGTAGCGCATTCACCTTTGATTAAAACTGCGCTCTTTGCTTCTGATCCCAACTGGGGGCGTATCGTTGCTGCGATTGGTTATGCTGGCGTGCAAGGTTTAAACCCAGACTTAGTCAATGTGTTCTTGGATGATGTGTGCATTGTTAAAGATGGTGGACGTGCACAAGATTACACCGAAGAGCAGGGTGCGGCAGTCATGCAGCAATCTGAGCTATTGATTCGTATTGAGTTGGGTCGTGGCGATTGTGTGGAAACTATTTGGACCACAGATTTATCCCACGAATATGTACGGATTAACGCTGAGTACCGCTCTTAAGTTGTGCGGTAAATCTTGAAGGCTGTTAGGTAATTGATGATGACAAAACGTGTGCATGTGGTCGCGGCGGTGATTCGTAATGCCCAGCAGGAGATTCTGCTGGCGCTGCGTCCCAGTGATAAACACATGGGCGGACTCTGGGAGTTTCCCGGTGGTAAATGCGAAGTCGGTGAAACGCCTGAGCAGGCCTTAGCGCGTGAGCTGCAAGAAGAGTTAGGGATTGTCATCGACAGGCCGCAGCCGCTAATTCAGGTGCGCCATGATTATCCTGATCTGCATGTGCTGCTCGATGTCTATGAGGTCTTGAGCTTTAGCGGCCAAGCGCATGGTGCCGAAGGGCAGCAGGTGCGTTGGGTGCAGACAGCAGAACTGAGCGACTATCAGTTTCCGGCAGCCAATCGCACCATTGTCAGCGCAGCACAATTACCACAGCGGTATTTGATTACTCCGGAAAATTTAAGCGTTGAGCAACTCTATGCCGGTTGTGAGCAGGCCTTAGCCGGAGGTTGTGAGCTATTACAACTGCGTGCGGCACATTTGGCGGCAGCTGAGTACATAGCGCTAGCACAGCGCTTACAAACGCTTTGTGCTGGACGTGCGCAATTGATGCTTAAAGGTGATTTGGCATGGCAGACGCAGTTTCCAGAGGCCGGCTGGCATCTGACTGCAGAGCAATTGCATGAGTTGGCCGGTCAATCGCGTCCGTTACCGGCAGGGCGTTTATTCGCAGCGTCCTGTCATAACGCGGCAGAGCTGGCTTTGGCGACTGAATTGCAACTGGATTTCGTCACCTTATCGCCAGTGTTGCCCACGCAAACCCATCTAGGTGCTCCAGCCCTAGGTTGGGAGGCTGCGCAAGAGTTGTTGCTAAACTTTAATGCGCCAGTGTTCTTGCTCGGTGGTTTAACCGAGCAGAACGTGCAGCAGGCGCGCCAGATTGGCGGGCAAGGTGTGGCGGGGATTCGCGGTTTTTGGCCGCAGGTACTATGACTATAAGAGCTGTAACTATAAGCGTTATAGCGGTTTGTCTGCTGCTTGCCAGTAAATTTCTGGACGGCCTTGGTAAAGCGCCACTAAACGACCCGCAACAAAGAGCAAATCAGAGAGACGGTTAATATAACCGAGCATTTCGGCACGTAAGGCTTCGCTGCTGTGTAAGGCTTGGCAGCGGCGCTCAGCGTTGCGCGCACTGCTACGGCAGACATGCGCTTGTGCAATCAGACGAGAACCACCGGGCAGAATAAATTCTTTCAGTGGGCCGACCAAAATGTTCCATGCATCAATGGTTTCTTCAATGCGGGTGATTTCATTGGCATGCAAGGCTTGATACTCAGGCATGGCCAGTTCGCCGCCCATATCAAAAATACGGTGCTGGCATGGCGCTAAGATATCAAGCACTTCTTGCAGCTTAGGCGCTGTGCTGACCTGTTCTTGTAACTCGGCTAAGAGCAAACCTAATTGACTATTAAATTCATCCAGCGCGCCAATGGCTTCAATACGCGGGTGGCTTTTGTTGACGCGGCGACCATCGGCTAAGCCGGTTTGTCCATCGTCACCGGTGCGGGTGTAAATCTTGCTCAGGCGATAGCCCATGGGTGCAGTCTCCGTGTTTAAAGGGGTGCTAAGTGGTGGGTAGCCCATGTGCGTGCAGCATATTTTGCAGTTGTTGATGCAGTGCATGCAGGGCAGGGGTTGGGCATTCTAGCGCGAGGCTCTGCGCACAAGCAAAGCCAGTGATAAAGCTGATTTCGGTGCGCCGCTGATTGTGCACATCTTGGCGCATGGAAGAGGAGTTGGCAGCGGTGTTGGTAATCACGCTCCAGACACGCTGAGTTAAATCCTGTGCGGCTGCAGGCTGGCCAACCGCATGCAGCAGTTGCTCCAGTTCAGCGCAGAGCGTGTTGACCTGCTCAGGGTAAGTGTTCAGCGCACCGTTGTTGCAGTTATAGATGACGGTCAGTGGGTTGATGGCGCAATTGATCGCCAGCTTGCGCCACAGGTCTTGGGCAATCTGATCGGTCCAAGAGCAGGGAATGTGCGCAGCATTCAGTGCCTCTATTAGGTCGGCGGGCGCAGCCTGTACAGTGGGCTGTAAGTCGCCCAGTACAGTGTGACCTATTCCGGCAAACACACTGTGAAAAGGCTCTGCTAAATAAGCGCCTTCAGTGCTGGAGGCGGCTAAACAGCGTACCTGTGGCAGCATGGTTTGAATTGCTTGCTGACTGCCTAAGCCGTTTTGCAGCAAAATCACCACACTGTTAGCGGTTAGGCGCTGGGCCACTTGGCTGATCGCCGTTTGCGCATCATAGGCTTTGCACGCTAGCAGTAAATACTCAATGGCTTGCGCATCGCTCGCCAGTTGTGCGGCAATGGGGTAATAGTTGCTGTGTTGACGCTGCGCATCACTGAGGCCAATCCCAGGCGTTGCTTGATAACGTGCAAGCGCTGTGCTGTCACGTAAAATCAGCTGTACCTTGTGCCCTTGTGCTGCTAAACGAGCCGCCCATAAACAGCCTAAACTGCCCGCACCTAAAATATGCCAAGTCATCATGCTGCAACCACGCTCTAAGCTAAGCCTATCAATGTATAATTAAACCCGTGTCGTGCAAACTATCATGCCAAAGCAAAACTTGGCATCATCTGCAGCAGTTATATATCTGTATTTATTTTATTAAAATATTTTTGGAGGATTACAATGCCCTCATTTGATGTTGTGTCAGAACTCAATACTCACGAAGTCACCAACGCCATGGATAATGCATCCAAAGAGTTGGAGCGTCGTTATGACTTGCGCGGTAAGGCTGAACTTGAGTTTAAAGACAAGACCATTACTTTAACGGCTGAAGCTGATTTTATGCTGGAGCAGTTGATTGAAATCGTCAAAATGGCCTTAATCAAACGTAAAGTTGATGTGCAGTGCCTTGAGTACAAAGACTCTTACGGCTCAGGCAAAGTGGTTAAGCAAGAAATCATATTGCGTGAAGGCATCGATAAAGAGTTGGCTAAGAAGATTGTCTCCACCATTAAGGAAGGCAAGCTTAAAGTGCAGGCTTCGATTCAAGGTGATCAAGTGCGGGTCACCGGTAAAAAGCGTGATGATTTGCAAGAAACGATGGCGCTGTTGCGCGGTAAAGAATTGGGTATGCCGATTCAGTTTGATAATTTTAGAGACTGAGTTAGCGCTGGGTTTATGCGTTGAGATAATGATTGGTGATACAAAAATGCCCGCTGCGTAGCGGGCATTTTCTTCAGAGCTTAAGCTAAATTAAGTAGCTTGTCGGAGCGCTCTTGGGTTGCGTGATACAACTCAGCATTGGTCTCCAACTCTTTGAGTGGCGCGGGGAAGATAGCTGCTAGTTTTGCATTCCATTCTGCCGACTCGCGTTGCTCTGGGAAGCAGCGTTTGAGCAGAATCAGCATAATCGATACTGTCACTGAAGCACCTGGTGAGGCACCCAGTAAAGCTGCGAGTGAGCCATCTTCTGAACTGACCAGTTCAGTACCAAACTGCAGAATACCGCCTTTCTTCTCGTCTTTTTTGATGATCTGTACGCGTTGACCAGCAATTTCGAGTTTCCAGTCTGCTGGATCAAGCTGCGGGTAGAAACGACGTAATGAATCCAGACGCTGTTCCATAGACTGGCGCACTTCGCTAATTAAGTAGCGCGTTAGATCCATGTTATCGCGACCTACTGCTAGCATCGGCCAGATATTGCCCAGGCGCACTGACATGGGTAAGTCGAGGAAAGAGCCGTGCTTTAAGAACTTAGTGGTAAAGCCAGCGTAAGGTCCGAAGAGTAAGGATTTTTTGCCGTCAATCACGCGTGTATCTAAGTGTGGTACCGACATCGGTGGTGAGCCAACCGCTGCTAAGCTGTAAACCTTAGCTTGGTGTTGCTCAACCACTTTAGGGTTGTCACAACGCAGCCATTGACCGCTCACAGGGAAACCACCGTAACCCTTACCTTCAGGGATGCCTGATTTTTGTAAGAGTGGCAGTGCTGCACCGCCAGCGCCTAAAAACACAAAGCGGGAAACGATTTTGCGAGTTTGTCCGTTCGCTAGGTTTTTAACCGTAACTTCCCAGCCTTGTGCGCAACGCTTCAGGTCGAGCACTTTATGCTTGTAACTGAGAGTGTTATTTTCTTGCTGATCTAAGTAACTGAGTAGTTGGCGGGTTAAAGCACCAAAGTTGACGTCAGTACCGTTAGCGATATACGTCGCTGCGATTTTTTCATCATCTTTACGCTCAGCCATCATCAGCGGCAGCCACTCGGCCATTTTTGCTTTATCAGTGGTGAACTCAATCTTTTCAAAAGCGTGGTGAGCTTTGAGTAACTCGGCGCGTTTTTTCAGGAAGGCGATATTGTCTTCACCTTCAACGAAACTGAGGTGTGGCACTGAGTTAATAAAAGTATCAGGGTCGCCAAAGGTACCAGTTTCAACTAAGTGAGCCCAAAACTGCTTGGACTCTTCAAACATGGCATTGATATTGATTGCTTTTTTAATATCAATCGAGCCATCTGCAGCTTGTGGTGTGTAGTTGAGTTCACATAAACCAGCGTGGCCGGTACCTGCGTTATTCCATGGGTTGGAGCTTTCCATGGCTCCGGTTTCCATTTGCTCAACAATTTCTAAGCGTAGGCTTGGGTCCAGCTCTTTTAGCATCACTGCTAAGGTTGCGCTCATGATGCCGGCTCCCACCAGCAGGACATCCAAAGGTGCTTGATTATCTTGTGCCATCAGTGTGTCTCCAAAATACAACTTTTGGGCGGTACAGTAAAACTGTGACGCGCCGCGGTAAGGGTTAGATTATTGTGAAAAAATCAATGCTTTAACCGCTATAAGATGGAGGACTGTTGGTGCATGGGATTGTAAACGCCAAACTATTCATTGCTTGCCACACTCTTGTGAAGTTGTGAAACCGTTTCCCGCCATCTTTTGGAGTAGCGGATCTTTAAAATGCTTTTACCGCGGGCGCAGAAACAGGCTGCGCGAGAATATTACACACTATAAAAAAGTGTCGTAACTCAATCATTCAGTGTCGGTCTTTACGCCGTTAAATAGGGCACTTTGCAACCTCTTAGCTTTGGGGCAGAGTGCTATACAAGCACTATATAAAAGCGTAGATGAGAGGCAGCTGTACATAGTTGGTTAGCAATTATAACGATGAAATTATAAAAAACGATCATTCCGATGAAATTTCTTTAGTCGAAAGGTCGTATAAAGTGCACTTAAGCACTATTTTAGTGAGTTTTTGACGATTAAAAACACAGTATAAGTCTGCATAACGCTTTGTGCTGTGCAAGTGCGCGCAGCTTGGTTAAACTTCAATACATTCAACTGTTCTAGGGAGTTTACATGATGTCGCGCTATATTTTAATGGGTGCTGCGGTTGTTTTGACTGGGCTGTTAGCAGGTTGCGGACTCAGCCCTCAGTATTTAAAGCCTGAGCCACGTTTTACTGGGCAAGTCAGTAAAGTTGGCCAGGGCCAGCAAGTTAATGTGCAGGTGACGGACGCACGTCGCTCGCCAGTGATTGGTACGCGAGGTGGTATCTATGCTGATAGCAGTGCTATTAGTGTAGATGGCGCTTCATTCCTGCCGCGCTTACAAGCTGAAACTGATGCGGCTGTACGCATGATGGGCTTTACTCCAGTGCAACAAAATTCAGGCAATGTGCAGTTGCGTTTAACCCTGACTGAGTTGAGCTATAAAGCCGTAGAAAAAAATCCACTGTCTAAGGAAGCCAAGCTGCAAGCTGTGTATGCCTTAGAGGCTAACAATGGCACGCGTCGTTACAATGGCCGTTATGCCGCAACTTTAACTCAGGGGTATGTCTCGGCGCCCAATGAGCAAACCAATACCAAATGGGTCAGCGAAGTGCTGAGCGAAGCACTGCAGCGTGTATTTAACGATCCAGCTGTAGGTCGTTTACTGGCTGACTAAGTTCAGTGTTGATCAGTGTTTTGCGGGTAGCCCGTGATGTATTTATCATAGTGGGCTGCTGTGTTGGCTGAGCAAGGGGAGTGTTTTGACTAAAAATTTGCCACCGGCTATTTTTTTGATGGGGCCAACAGCATCGGGTAAAACCGATTTAGCCTTGCAGTTGGTGCGCGACCTGCCGTGCGAGATTATCAGTGTTGATTCAGCGCTAATTTACCGCGGTATGGATATAGGTAGCGCCAAGCCCAGTAGGGATATTTTACAAGCCTATCCGCATCACCTTGTGGATATTCTTGATCCGGCGCAAAGCTACTCTGCTGCGCAGTTTCGTGAAGATGCCTTGGCTGCCATGGCTGATATCACTGCGCGGGGCCGTATTCCGTTGTTAGTCGGCGGCACCATGCTGTATTACAAAGCACTGATTGAAGGTCTTGCGGCGATGCCAGCGGCGGATGCCACTATTCGTGCTGCGCTTGAATTGCAGGCGGCAACTGAGGGTTGGGCTGCATTGCATGCGCAACTGCAACAGGTGGATCCTGTTTCTGCAGAGCGTATTCATCCCAATGATCCGCAGCGTATTTTGCGAGCATTAGAAGTGTGGCAGGTCAGCGGGCAGAGTATGACGCAGTTGCGCGCACATCAGGCGTTACAAAAACAAGCATCTAACGGCGGTCATTTGCCGTACAATGTCGCTACATTTGCTATTGCACCACAACAGCGCAGTGTTTTGCATGAGCGTATTGCCATGCGTTTTCATTTGATGCTGGAGCAAGGGTTTCTAAATGAAGTTGAAGCGCTCTGGCAGCGCGGCGATTTGCATGCGGATTTACCTTCTATACGTGCCGTAGGTTATCGTCAGGCATGGATGTATCGGCAAGGTGATTACAGCTACGACGAAATGATTGAGCGCGGCATTATTGCCACGCGTCAGCTCGCTAAACGACAGTTTACTTGGTTGCGTAGTTGGGAAGACGTGCATTGGCTCGACAGTTTGTCCTGTGATATTTTGCCGCAGGCCTTGAAAAGACTGGAACAGCTCACCATATTGAGTTGACCAGAGTTGTTATTTTTATTTGCTGATGCTTGGACATTGGCAAATCTTTATTTTATTGAACGGAGTACACCCCATGTCAAAAGGGCACACGCTACAAGACCCTTACTTAAACCTCTTGCGTAAAGAACGCGTACCAGTCTCCATCTACTTGGTTAATGGTATTAAGTTGCAAGGACAAATTGAATCCTTTGATCAGTTTGTGATCTTACTGAAGAACACAGTAAGCCAGATGGTTTACAAACACGCTATTTCTACCGTTGTACCTGGTCGTCCGGTGCGTTTACCGAGTGAAGATGACGTCAGTGATGAAGCAGGTAACGACTAGTTGGAGAACATTTTGATCGCTGAACACACAGGTGAGCGTGCCATTCTTGTGCACTTAGATGGACATGCGCCAGATGTGCGAGAAGATCCTTATGAATTCCAGGAGCTTGCAGTGTCAGCTGGTGCTGTTATTGCAAGCTTTGTGAGTGTCTCGCGTCACCAGCCGACTGCACGATTTTTAATTGGCTCGGGTAAAGTTGAAGAATTGCGCCAGTTAGTGCTGGTAGAAAAAGCTGACTTGGTGATCTTTAATCATGCGTTAACGCCCAGCCAAGAGCGCAATTTATCAGCTGCGCTGGAATGTCGTGTTTTAGATCGGGTCGGCTTGATTCTGGATATTTTTGCGCAACGTGCGCAAACCTATGAAGGTAAGTTGCAAGTTGAGTTGGCGCAACTCGATCATATTGCTAGTCGCTTGGTCGGTAGTCGTAAAGATTTGAGTGGCCAGTTGGGCGGTATTGGTTTACGTGGGCCGGGTGAAACTCAGCTTGAGTCAGACCGTCGCTTATTGCGTGTGCGTGTTAAGCAAATTAAAAACCGCTTAGAAAAAGTACGTAATCAACGCGAACTGGCACGTCGCAGTCGTCAGCGTGCAGAAATTCCGGGTATCTCCTTGGTGGGTTATACCAATACAGGTAAATCGACCCTGTTTAACTTGTTGACAGAATCTGAGGTGCTGGCGGCTGATCAGCTGTTTGCGACTTTGGACCCAACCGTTCGACGTATTGAAGTGCCTGATCTGGGCGCTGCAACTCTGGCTGATACGGTGGGCTTTATCCGTCACTTACCACACAAGTTGGTTGAAGCCTTTCGGGCAACCTTAGAAGAGTCGGCTAGTGCTGATCTACTTTTGCATGTGATTGATGCGCAGTCGCCTGAGCGCGATGAGCAAATCAAACAAGTGCATACCGTGCTAAAAGAAATTGAAGCCGATGATGTGCCGATGCTTGAGGTCTACAACAAAATTGACTTGCTCGATCATGTTGATCCGCATATTCAACGCAATGCAGAAGGTAAGCCCGTACGGGTTTGGCTTTCGGCGCAGAGCAAGCAAGGTATTGAGCTGTTGCAGCAAGCCATTGCTGAATTGTTGGAAGATGAAATATATATTGCTACAGTGCGCCTCACTCAACAAGACAGCCGCTTGCGTGGCAAATTGTTTGATTTAAATGCAGTGCAGCAAGAAACTCATGCTGATGATGGCGCGAGCATTTTAGTTTTGCGCGTAGCAAAGGTTGAGTTGGACAAGTTACTGAGTCGTGAAGGGATGAGCGCTGCTGATTTTTTCGCACAGTATACTCACCGCTAAGTGCGTTAAATTCGTCAGTCTAGGCTGACTTTTTGCCTTGCTTAAATATAATATAGTGCGCTTTTAATGTGCATTTTGCCTTTCAAATAGATGGAGAACACTATGGCCTGGAATGAGCCGGGTGGTAACTCAAACAATCAGGATCCTTGGGGTGACCGCAATAAGCGCGGTGGCCAGAAACAAGGACCACCTGATCTTGATGAAGCCCTCCGTAAACTGCAGGACAACCTAAAAAGCCTGTTTGGCGGACCCAAGAAACCCGGCTCAAAAAGCTCAGGTGGTGGTTTTGGTCTGATTGCTGTTGTCCTAGCTGCATTGGCTGCGATGTGGTTATACACCGCAGTGTATTCGCTCGATGAGCAAGAACAGGCTGTGATCTTACGTCTAGGTAAGTACCACGAAACAGTCGGCCCGGGTTTGAACATTTACTTCCCGCCGATGGATCGTAAGTACGAGCAAAACGTAACTCGCGAGCGTGCTTATACACGTCAAGGACCAATGCTGACTGAAGATGAGAACATCATCGAAGTGCCATTGACCGTGCAGTATAAAATTAGCAACTTGCAAGACTACGTGCTCAACGTTGATGCGCCTGAGTTAAGCCTGCAGCAAGCCACTGAAAGTGCGCTGCGCCACGTTGTGGGTTCTACTGCGATGGATCAGGTACTGACAGAAGGTCGTGAAGTCTTGGCCGTGCAAGTGAAGGAGCGTTTACAGCGCTTTGTGGACAACTACCGTACCGGTATTACTGTCACACAGGTCAACGTACAAAACGCTCAAGCACCACGTGAAGTGCAAGAATCATTTGATGATGTGATTCGTGCGCGTGAAGATGAGCAGCGTGAAAAGAACCAAGCTGAAACCTATGCTAATGGTGTGATTCCAGAAGCACGTGGTAAGGCGCAGCGTCTGCGTGAAGAAGCCAATGGTTACCGTGATGAAACCATCTCGCGTGCCGAGGGTGAGGCAGATCGCTTTACTAAATTGGTGACTGAGTACCGTAAAGCACCTGAAGTCACACGTCAGCGTTTATACATTGAGACCATGCAAGAAGTGCTGAGTAACACCAGCAAAGTATTGTTAACCGGCGACCAAGGTCAAAACAGCATGCTGTATTTGCCATTGGATAAAATGCTGGAAGGCCGCAATGCGTCATCACAAAAAACCAACAGTTCTACAAGCAGCCCCAGCAGCCCCAGCAGCCCAGTGGACACTACGATTCGTGTAGGCAGCGATGTGCTGACTCGTGATTTACGTGCCAGAGGTAGCCGTTAATGAGTAATAAATCGACAGTTGTTTTGATTGTAGGTGCCGTACTCGCGTTGGTCGCGTGGAACAGTTTTTATATTGTTCAGCAAACCGAACGCGCGGTCTTACTGCAATTTGGAAAGGTAGAGAAAACCGACGTGCAGCCTGGTTTGCACGTTAAAATACCTTATGTAAACCAAGTGCGTCTTTTTGATGCGCGCTTATTGACCCTTGATGCACCGACTCAGCGTTTTTTAACGTTGGAGAAGAAAGCAGTGATGGTTGATGCCTTTGCTAAGTGGCGTGTGGCCGATGCTGACCATTACTACACTGCAACTTCAGGTATCAAGCAAGTGGCTGACGAGCGCTTAGCGCGTCGTTTAGAGTCAGGTTTACGTGACCAGTTTGGTAAACGCACTTTGCATGAAGTGGTCAGTGGTCAACGTGATGAGTTAATGGCTGATATTACTGCCTCTTTAAATCGCATGGCGCGTAAAGAGTTGGGTATTGAAGTGGTTGACGTGCGCGTTAAGTCCATTGATTTACCTAAAGAAGTTAACTTAAGCGTATTTGAGCGTATGAGTTCAGAGCGTGCGCGTGAAGCGCGTGAGCACCGTGCTAAAGGTCAGGAGCTGGCTGAAGGTATTCGTGCGGATGCGGATCGTCAACGTCGTGTTCTATTGGCTGAAGCGTACCGCGAAGCTGAAGAAATTCGAGGTGAGGGTGATGCAAAAGCAACAGCCATTTACGCTAAAGCCTACGGTATGGACCAAGAGTTCTATGCGTTTTATCGCAGCTTAATGGCGTATCGTGAAAGCTTTGCCGATAAGAGCGATATCATGGTGTTGTCACCGGATAACGAGTTTTTCAAGTATATGGAACAGGTTAAACCATAAGCTGAAAACCAGTGGGTCCTAGCTTTAAGTTAGGGCTCACCGCCTCGGTTACAGCCGTGACAGAGGACGCTCAATAGAAAAGCTAGAAGCATGTATACAATAATCTGTGGTATCATGCGGCAGCCGGGAAACTCCCGGCTTTTTTGCGCCTGTGGCCATGTAAAGTGCTCTGCAGGCAACCGTATTTATAATGAGGAAGGCGCAATGGCAACGGTAGACCGCTGGCTGCTGCCAGATGGCATCGAAGAAGTACTGCCGCCGCAAGCGGCGCAGATTGAAGCATCCCGTCGAGACGTACTGGATATGTTTGAGGCTTGGGGCTACGAGTTTGTAGTCACACCACATATTGAGTTCCTTGAGTCGTTATTAACCGGCGCGGGCCAAAAGCTAGATCTACGTACTTTTAAAGTAACCGACCCGCAATCAGGCCATCTGATGGGCTTTCGTGCAGATATTACTCCGCAAGTGGCTCGTATGGATGCGCACAGTTTGCGTCGTGAAGGTCCTTCACGTCTGTGCTATGCCGGCAGTGTTGTACATGCGCGTCCACGTTCTTTATCGCGCTCACGCAGTCCAATCCAGTTGGGTGCTGAGTTGTACGGTGATGCCAGTCCAGCAGCTGATATTGAAGTAATCAGCTTAATGTTAGCCACCCTTGAACAAGCCCAAATTGCTGATATCCACATGGATCTTGGTCATGTTGGCGTTTATCGTGGTTTAGCACATGCGGCTGACTTATCAACGGATCTCGAAGCGCAAATTTTTGATGCGCTGCAGCGTAAAGCTGTAGATGAAGTCAGCGCCTTGACTGCATCATTACCTAAAGATTTAGCTGGCATGCTCAATGAGCTCAGTCACCTGTGTGGTGGTCGTGAAGTTCTCGATCATGCCAAAACAGTTTTGGCCGCCGCACCGAGCAGTGTTTTAGCTGCTTTAGATCAGCTGATTGTGATTGCTGATGCCTTAATCTTGCGTTATCCGCACTTACCTTTCTATTTTGATTTAGGTGAGTTGCGTGGTTATCACTACCATACCGGTGTCGTGTTTGCGGCTTTTGTACCGGGTGTGGGTCAGTCGATTGCGCAGGGCGGTCGTTATGATGATATTGGCGCGGTGTTTGGCCGTGCGCGTCCAGCGACAGGTTTTTCCACTGATTTGAAAACATTAGTCAACTTAGGTCAGCGCCAAGCCGTACTGCAAAGCAGCGGTATTTGGGCACCTGCAGGTGCACAAGCTGATTTATGGCAAGCGATTTGTGCGTTGCGCACTGAAGGTCAGCGCGTGGTGCAAGCCTTGCCGGGTCAAGTGGACAGCGATGCTGCGCAAGCCAATTGTGATCGTCAGTTAGTACAGAATTCTTCAGGCTGGCAGGTTCAGCCTCTATAAGTTTACGCCGCACTTGCGGTTATGTTTAGTCGGTTATGCCGACCTCCTATTTGCGCGAGAGGGCAAAGGTTATGGGTAAGAATGTTGTCGCTTTAGGCACTCAATGGGGTGACGAAGGTAAGGGTAAGATCGTTGATTTATTGACTGATCAAGCTGCTGCTGTTGTCCGCTTCCAAGGTGGCCATAACGCGGGTCACACCTTAGTGATTGACGGTGAAAAAACCGTATTGCACTTGATTCCATCAGGCATCTTACGTGCAAACGTTGAGTGCTTAATCGGTAACGGTGTAGTGGTTGCGCCTGATGCACTGATGCGCGAAATCACTAAGCTGGAAGAGAAAGGCGTGCCGGTACGTGAGCGTTTGCGTATCAGCCCTGCGTGTACTCTGATTCTGCCGTATCACGTCGCTTTAGACCAAGCGCGTGAAGCATCACGTAGCGAAGGTAAAATCGGTACAACGGGTCGTGGTATTGGCCCGGCGTACGAAGATAAAGTTGCCCGTCGCGGTTTACGCATTGGTGATCTGTTTAACGCTGAGCGTTTTGCTGAGAAGCTGCGTGAAGTATTGGATCAGCACAACTTTATGCTTGAGCACTTCTACAAAGTTGAGCCAGTTGATTACCAGAAAACTCTGGATGACGCGCTGAGCTATGCTGAAATCCTTAAGCCGTTAATGATCGACGTTACTGCACGTCTGCACACTTTGCGTAAGCAAGGCGCGCGCATTATGTTTGAAGGCGCACAGGGTTCATTGCTGGATATCGACCACGGTACTTACCCCTATGTGACCAGCTCCAGCACCACCGCTGGTGGTACTGCGACAGGTTCAGGTTTTGGTCCGCTGTACTTGGATTACATCTTGGGTATCACCAAGGCGTACACCACGCGTGTGGGTTCAGGCCCATTCCCAACTGAGCTGTTTGATGAGACCGGTGCGTACTTGGCGGAAAAAGGCCACGAGTTCGGTTCAACCACAGGTCGTGCGCGTCGTTGCGGTTGGTTTGATGCGGTGATCTTGCGTCGCACTTCAGAAATTAACAGCATCTCAGGTATTTGCTTAACTAAACTGGACGTTTTAGACGGTTTAGAAACAGTTAAAATTTGTGTTGCTTACAAAAACGCAGAAGGCGTAGAAATCGAAGCACCGACTGATGCTGACAGCTATGTTGGCTTGGTTCCAGTGTACGAAGAAATGCCAGGCTGGAGTGAATCAACTATTGGCGCCACAGCTCTTGATCAGTTGCCTGCCAATGCTCAAGCATACGTTAAGCGTATCGAAGAGCTGATTGGTGCACCGATTGATATCGTATCAACCGGTCCAGACCGTAACGAAACTATCGTCTTACGCCACCCTTACGAGGCGTAATAGCGATGTTGTATGCCAAGCTTGCGCATCATGAGCTTGGCATCGCAATGCATATAAAAAGCCGACCTTAGCGTCGGTTTTTTATTGTCTGCAAAATAGCCGTCTTTAGATGAGTTGAGGTGATGCGTTAGCGTAAATCGCGCAGTCTGGGTAATTGCTGATCTTTGGCTGATAGCAGCGGCGTGTCTGTTGGCCAAGCAATATTCACTTCAGGATCATTCCAAATCACCCCAGCTTCATCCTTTGGATCGTAGAGAGCGGTGCATTTGTAGTGCATATCAGCCATAGCACTCAAAACGCAAAAACCATGCGCATAACCTGGCGGTATCCAGAGTTGACGGTGGTTCTCATCATTGAGTTCGACTGTTATATGCTCACCAAAAGTCGCTGAATGCGGATTGATATCCACAGTGACATCCACAATAGCGCCACGACTGACGCTCACCAGCTTGCCTTGCGGGTGTCTACGTTGCATATGCAAGCCGCGTAAGACGTGACGTTGCGAGCGTGAATGATTATCCTGCACAAAAGGTAGAGTAATACCCGCTTCGGCGTAACGGGCACTGTGAAAACTTTCAAGAAAGAAACCACGGGCATCGCCAAAAACCTGCGGTTCAATAATCAATACGCCGGGCAGCGCGGTGGGGATGATTTTCATCTGTATGATCTACACGTTAAGAAAGAGTGGTGGCGTTGCTGCTGGCCAAGCGCAGTAGATATTGGCCGTAATGGGTTTTGCTTAAGGCCTGACCACGCTGTTGTAGCTGCTCCTGCGTCAGCCAGCCTTTTTGATAGCCGATCTCTTCCAAACAGGCGACTTTTAAACCTTGGCGCGCCTCGATAGTTTGTACGTAGTGTCCAGCTTCTAGTAATGAGTCGTGGGTGCCAGTATCCAGCCAAGCAAAACCACGCCCAAGTATGGCAACACGTAAGTCGCCGCGCTGTAAGTAGGCGTTATTGATATCGGTGATTTCCAGTTCGCCGCGCGCGGAAGGCTGTATGTGTTTGGCAATGTCGATCACAGTATTGTCATAAAAATACAAACCAGTGACGGCGTAATTGGATTTGGGGTGCGCAGGCTTTTCTTCTATGGATACCGCTTGGCCATCTGCCGAAAATTCGATCACACCAAAGCGCTCAGGATCGCTGACATGATAACCAAACACCGTTGCGCCCGAGCCTTGTTGTACAGCCTGTTGCAGCATGGCGCTAAAGCCATAGCCGTAAAAAATATTATCTCCCAGAATTAAACACACATGGCTGTCAGCAATAAAATCTGCACCGATAATAAAGGCTTGTGCGAGACCATCCGGAGAGGGTTGTTCAGCATAACTGAGCTCAATACCAAACTGGCTGCCATCGCCGAGTAGCTTTTTAAAACTGGGTAAGTCGTCCGGTGTGCTGATAATTAAAACCTGTTGAATGCCTGCCAGCATCAGCACCGATAGTGGGTAATAAATCATCGGTTTGTCGTAAATCGGCAGCAGCTGCTTGGAGATACCCAAGGTGATGGGGTGCAAGCGTGAGCCGCTGCCGCCGGCTAAAATAATGCCCTTAGTGTTGTGCGCTGGGGGATTCATGTTGTTATACCTAAACGCTGGCCTTGATAGCTGCCATCTTGCACGCGTTGACACCAGACTTGATTATCCAGATACCACTGCACAGTTTTACGCAAGCCCGAGGCAAAGGTTTCAGCCGGCGTCCAGCCCAGTTCGTTCTTGATTTTACTGGCATCAATGGCATAGCGGCGGTCATGGCCTGGGCGGTCAGCGACATAAGTTATCAGCTCTTTATATGAGCCAGCTTGTACAGGTCTAGATTGCTCTTGCGGGTCGATCTTCAGGTCGACAGTTCTTGCATGTGGAGATTGCTCTTGTAGGTCGGTCTTTAGGCCGACAGCGGAATGGCTTATGTCGTTGGTTTTTACCGAAATGCGTGGCACCAACTCATCCAGAATCTCGCAAATAGCTTCGACTACTTCAAGATTGCGCTTCTCGTTATGCCCACCAATATTGTAAGTTGCGCCGACAGCGCCTTGGGTCAGTACTGTGTATAAAGCTCGCACATGGTCTTCCACATACAGCCAGTCGCGAATCTGATCGCCAGTACCATAAATGGGTAATGGTTTGCCGGCGAGGGCATTAAGAATGACCAGCGGAATCAGCTTTTCTGGGAACTGATAAGGGCCGTAGTTGTTGGAGCAGTTAGTGATTAACGTTGGGAAACCGTAGGTGCGCAGCCAAGCTCTGACTAGGTGGTCGCTCGATGCTTTTGAAGCAGAGTAAGGGGAGCTTGGAGCGTATGAGGTTTCTTCGGTGAATAAAGGCA
>DATERP010000173.1:0-3949 GCA_035271385.1 Thiopseudomonas sp.
TGGCGATAAGTGATGCGATTCTCAATCATAATGCTCTAAGCCCCAGCCGTAATTTGCAGTGGGTTAGTATAGCTTGAATGACACCTTATGCCGACTTATCAGCCTAATGCATAGCTAAATACATATACAAATTAGAGGCTAACACCTAAAAAGCATAGATTATCCTAGGGCGAGCACTTGTGCCCGCCAACTCATCATGGCTGTATTAGCGACGCAGATAGGTGGCGAAATCAATATCGCCGACCGAGAGGATGGCCTGCACGCGGTTGTGCACATTGAGCTTGCGCAAAATCGCCGATACATGCGCTTTAACAGTGGTTTCAGCGATATCCAAGTTGTAAGCAATCTGCTTATTGGATTCACCTTTAGCCATACGCTCCAACACCTGCAGTTGTTTGCGAGTGAGGGCTTGCAGCAGCTCAGGTGAGATGGTCGCTTCGCGCGGTGTACGGCGGCTGTTGGATTGTTCTGAGCGAATAATTTCTGCCGGCAAATACACATGCCCATTCAATACTTGCTCAATCGCTGCGGTCATCTGCTCACGTGGCGTGGATTTAGTAATAAAGCCCACCGCACCATAAGTAATGGCCTGCAGCACAATGTGCTTATCTTGTTCCGCGGAGACAATCACTACCGGAATAGTCGGTGCTTCATTGCGCAGGCTCATCAAACCATTGAGGCCGCTCATGCCGGGCATATTCAGGTCCAGCAGAATCAAATCCAGATTGTCATGCTCGGCGGCTAACAGCAGAGTGCTGTCTAAATCTGCCGTTTCAAGGATGGTGCAGCCTGGAAAGCCTGAGCGAATCACATTGCAAATCGCCTCGCGAAACAGGGGATGATCGTCAGCGATTAAGATGTTGTACATGGTCTTTGACCTCGTTTTTATATGAAAAATTACTGCAAAGGTACGGGTTGAGCCTCGACTAGCGGTAAACCAGCTTGCTCCCAAGCATCAATGCCATCACGTAACCAATACAGATTGTTGTAGCCTAAGGCGTGTGCACGTTTAATCGCATTCCAGCCCAGCCAGCAGTCCGAGCGGCAATAAAATACGATGGGCTGCGCCAGATTGCCAGCGGTGGCTTGCGCCAGGTTATTCTCACAGTAGGCCGTCCAGTGTTGGTCCAGCGCACCATTGCCGCAATTGGCCAACCATAAACTGTTGGGAATGTTTTTGTGCACTTCTTGCAAGGTGAAGTGCCCACGCAGCCAAGGGTTGCGGTACACATCAATCAGTAATACATCAGGCTGTTGCTCTTGGAGCGCGAGCAGCTCGCTGGGCTCAAGAGTGTGTGCTTGCTCGTGTGAAGTTGGCGTGGGGCTACGATACAGCGTGCTGCGATATCCGTCGCTATTAAATAAGCTATTTTGCTCGGCATAACTGCTGGCCGCCGCCAAGGGCAGTAACGTCATCATAAGTGCTGCGCAGACTGATTTGAGCATGGTAAGTTCTCAGTTTGATTGTCTCCATTAGATGCAAAACAGCACTCCTTGGGAATGCTACATTATGCTGCTTGATTCAGTACTAAAGTACTGTTTTTCGCGATTATCTGGAGTCGTGGCGCATCGAGCTGCCTTGTTGGCTACCAGGCACAAGGGCGGTAATAAGCACAGTATTGACCTCTGTAGAACTACATCACGCCGCGCACAAGCTACTTATGTGCGCAGTTGTAGCGCTGAACCGCGCGCCTAAAAAATCTGTGCCGAGAACAATATATGCATAAAGTACCTGCTAGCCAGTACCAAGGTAGGAGAATGTTCGGCGCAAGCTCTGATTAGCATGCAGTAATGTTCCGCAACATCGAGGAAAAAGCATGCCCCAGTCGGTCTCTAGTATTACGCTGGCGTTTTTATCCCTTGAATTGCAGCAGCTTAAACAGCAACTGCACCAGGCGCAGAGTGAAAATCAGCGTCTCAGCCAAGCCTTAGTTGCCCAGTCCGCATTGCAGCGCCAACAACTGGGGCAAGCCTTACACGATGATCTCGGCCAATATGTGGCCGGCATGCGCGCGCAAATTCAATTACTCGATATCATCGCTGAACAGCCGGTAGCTATTCGTAAGGTTGCAGATGTACTGCAGCAGCAGGCCAGTCATTTGCAGCAGGGTTTTCAGGCCTTAGTGCGTGATTTATCTCCGGTGCCAGCGCCGTCACTGAGCCTGCCGCAACTGCTGCACAATTTACAAGAGCACTGGCAGCAACTGCATGGTCTGCACTGTGATGTGCACCTTCTTGGCCCCGCGCCGCACTTAGCGCCGGCGCAGCAACAGCACTTACAGCTGTTATTACAGGAAGTGCTGACCAATGCCCAGCGCCACGGCCAAGCCACTCAGGTGCACATTTGGCTGCAGTATAAACAGCAGTCTTGGCGCTTATTGCTGCGTGATAATGGCAGCGGTGGTGAGCCACTTCAGTACGGTATCGGCCTGCATTCCATCACGGCACGGGCGCAGGCGTTAACTGCACAGTTGCAGATGCAAACCCGTTCAGATCGCGGCTGGAGCTTGTATCTGCGCGGGCCTGTACCCCATGACAATTTAGCGAGTAGCGTATGAAAATACTTTTAGTGGATGATCACGCCGTAGTGCGCCATGGCTATGCCAGCTTGCTCGGTGCCTGCTTGCCTGAGGTGGAGATTGCGCAGGCAAGCAGTGGTGAAGAAGCCTTGCAGTGCATGCCGATGGTGAATCCGCATGTGGTGATTCTGGATATTGGTTTGCCGGGGATTAGCGGCTTAGAAACCTGTCGGCGCTTACGCCAGCGTTTACCGCAATTGCCGGTGCTGTTTTTTAGCATGCACGATGAGCTGAGCTTGGTGCGTCAGGCTTTGGATGCTGGCGCGGCTGGCTATATCAGTAAAAGTGCTGCGCCTGAGGTGTTGATTGAGGCAGTGCGCCGTACCCTGACCGGGCATATGTATATCGAGCAAGCGATTGCCACCCAGTTGGCCTGTCACAAGTATTTACCGGGGGCGATTGATCCGCGCCTACAAAGTATGACGCCGCGGGAAATGGAAGTCTTTGTGATGTTAGCGCGCGGTTTTGCCACCCAGCAGATTGCGCAGAACTTATCGATCAGCAGTAAAACTGTGTCCAACTATATGACCTTGCTCAAGCAGAAATTACAGGTCAGTTCTCAGGTGGAGTTGGTGCATTTAGCCATTGATACCGGGGTGTTACGCATTGGTGAGGCCAGCTAATAGTCGGTGGAAAAGCCGCTATTAGCTGTGCAAGGAGAGGGTGCTTACCAATCGGTGGGGCATGCAGTACAGCCTTCCATAAATGTGCCGAGGAATGTTGCGTAGTGACGGCGCGCGCCGCTCATATTGGCTTTGGCCATATTGGCTTCGCTGAATTTAGACTCTTGCATATTGGCATCAATAAAGGTCGATTGCCGCACATCGCTTTTAGTAAACCAGGCCATTTCTAAATTGGCCGCATTAAAGTTGGCTTTGCGTAACTTCGCCCCTGATAGGCGAGCGAAATCCAGATTAGCACCACTAAAATCGGTGTTCTTGCCCTGCGCACCTTGCGCCATCATCGCCCAGCCGGTAATGGCGATCAGCTTGGCGTTGTCCAAATTAGCACCGCGTAGGCTCGCTTGTTGTAAGCTGGCGCGGGTTAGGTTAGCACCGGTTAAGTTGGCTTGATTGAGGGTGGCTAAATCCAATTGCGCGTGACGCAAATTGGCACCGGATAAGTTGGCTTTGTCGAAGTTGATTTTTTTCAAATTCATATTGCTCAGATCAGCGTTGCGCAGATCCATACCAGCGCAGTTACTGCCGGGCTCAAGCTTACAACCGTTGATGGTGGGCACATCGTCGCTGGCCCAGACTGCGGTGCTGAGCACCAAGGCCAGAGCCGATAAAAGGTGACGTTGCATATCGAGTTCCTCAGGAAAAACCGCTGCCATGCCAGCACAGCAGCGGTGAGTGTTAAGTCATAGA
>DATERP010000174.1:0-2321 GCA_035271385.1 Thiopseudomonas sp.
TACTGCTGGACAGCCAGCGCAAGGTTTATTTGTAGTATTTCAGGGGCGTGTTGCCGAAAGTGAGCATATAAGCAAAGCTCTGAGCAATTGCTGCAACAACCGGCCGCCTTTATGCATTATGAAGAGGGTGAATATTTTGGCAGTTGGTCAGTGTTTAATGGCCAAGCCATCCATGATTTTGTGGCGATTGAGGCCACTGTGTGCCATCTGATCCCCACTCAGACCTTATTAGAGTTAATTGATAGCAATGCTGCTTTTGCCGATTACTTTCAGCAAAATTTGACCGCAAAGCGTGAAATTATCGCGCAGCATGCGCCCAATCAAGATATGGCTGAATTTATGCTGGCGCGCATTGCCGACAGCACAGTGCGTGAGCCTTTGATTGTTGAGGAAGGTACATCAATCGAGGAGGCCACGCGTTTAATGCGTGAGCAAAAAGCCGACTGTCTATTGGCTAAAAAAGGTAACCGTTATGGCATGGTCACCGGCACTGACTTACTGGATGCGGTGATTATTCAGCATTTACCTTTAGATACTGATGTCTCACAAATTGCCAGTTACCGCTTGATCCGTATTAAGCCTGATGACTATTTGTTTAATGCGCTGATTATCATGACTCAGCAGCAGATTGAGCGTGTGGTGGTGATGGGGGATAACCGTCAACTGTTTGGAGTGATTGAGCTGACGGATGTGCTCAGTCAGTTTTCCACCCATTCGCATGTGATTGGCTTGCGCGTGGAGCGCGCCCAGACTGTGGATGAATTGCGTGAGGCCTCCTTTGGGCTTGCGGATTTGATTAAGGGTTTGATCTCTACTGGGGTGAAAACTCGCTTTGTGATGGAGTTATTAGCAGCGCTCAATAGCCGAATTTTAAGTAAGTTATTTGATCTGATTGTGCCTAAAGAAGTGCACCCACATGTGTGTTTGATTGTGATGGGCTCGGAAGGTCGCGGTGAGCAGATTATGAAAACCGATCAGGATAATGGTTTGATCTATCGTGACGGTTTAGAGTGGCCGCAGATGCATGAGGTGATGCGCAAGTACAGTGAGACCCTGATCTCCTTTGGCTTTCCGCCGTGCCCGGGCAATATTATGGTGTCCAACCCTGAATGGGTGAACTCCACCAAGCAGTGGGCGTACAAGCTGACGCGCTGGAGCCAAAGTTACGAAGGTGAGGCCTCAATGAATCTGGCGATTGCCAGCGATGGTAAGCCGGTTGCAGGCAATGTGGCGTTATTTAAAGTGGCGCGTAATATTTTCTTTCGCCGTATTCAAGACAATGAAATTTTCTTTTCACATTTTGCTAAAGCAGCACTGCGTTTTGATACACCACTGACGTTTTTCGGACGCTTAAAAGACAGTGTTGGCCTGGATGTTAAAAAAGCCGGTGTCTTTCCCATTGTGCACGGCGTACGCACTATTGCGCTTGAGAATAAAATCACCGATACCAACACTTTTCGCCGCTTAGAAATATTAGTTGAGCGTGGCTTAATGCATAAAGAATTAGCCGATAACTTAGCAGAAGCCTTGAGTTATTTTGTACAAGTGCGTTTACAACAACAAATAGCACGTTACAGCGATGATCCAAGCGAACTGGATAAGATTCCGAATCAAGTCAATATTAAACTGCTGACTGCGCTGGAGCGGCAGTTGTTGCGTGATGCTTTGTCGGTGGTGAAAGACTTTAAGAAGTATTTGGTGCATCGTTATCATTTGACCTTTTAAACGGCCTGTTATTTTTTAAGGAGAACCTAATGATATGTCCTGATTTCTTTGATCAAGCGCCGGTGATTCGAGTACGTGATCCATTAGCGCAACTGCTGGGTAGTGCAACAGATGGCATTATTGACTATCGCTATGTGGATGTGGTGCGCTTGGCTGGGCATTCCTGCCCAACAGTGGCGGGGGCGTTCCTCACTGCACGAGCCGCATTAAAAGCGTTGTACCCCGATAGGCTGCCGGAGCGCGGTGCTATCCGTGTGCATATGCCTAGTCCTGAAATAGAGGGCACTACAGGTGTGGTTGCGCAGGTGCTGACTCTAATTACGGGTGCAGCAGCGCAGGGCGGCTTTAAAGGTATAGGGCAGCGTTTCGCGCGTAATGGATTACTGACTTTCGCGCCAGAGCATGTTGAGCATAACGCTGGAATACGCTTCGAGCGCTTGGATACGGGTAGCGCCATTTTGGTTCATGTTGATGCGCACAAAATACCTGCCGATGCGTCCCAGCGCGAACGCATGCAGACGGTTATTCAGCAGCGAGAAACACCAGAACAACAGGCTGAGTTTGCGCGTCTTTGGCAGGAGCGTGTGCGGCGGATA
>DATERP010000175.1:0-20312 GCA_035271385.1 Thiopseudomonas sp.
GCCTGCGGTTTCAGGTACCGCGTCACTGCGGCGCAGACCCATTTTAAAACCCAACTCTTGTAGCTGCTGGCGGCAAGCCTGTTCAAACGCTAAATCACGCACAATGCGCAAGCGCTGATAAGGCGCGGTGTGCGCGATAAATTCAGCGCTGGGCTTCCCCACACAGAGATGGCCGTGATAATTAAAAGCCAGCGCTGCTCGGTGTTGCATGCTGCTGAGCATACGTTTGCTGCGTACGTCATAACGCTCAATGGCGACACTGCCGAGAGTCAGTTGCGGCGTGGGTTGCACAATAGGAGCGTCATTGATGGTGACTTTTTGTGCCGATTCTTGAGTACTGGCTGCGGCCTGATTACTGAGTAAACTAATCGGTGCCTGGCCTTGTGCTTGCATCTGCTCGAGGGTCAGTAGTGCTGCCACCACATGTTTGCAGTTGTAGCCCACATAGCAGGAGCAGCGGCCATTAATATCGTAATAGCCATCTTTGGCCAGCAAGGTGATGGTTTGTAAATAAGTTTGTCCAGCCGAGCCTTTGCATTGCGCGGTGATGGTCGCATCGTTTAGGTGCAGTACCGTACTGCGACCGCGCTCAGCGTAAGCTTTGCCACGCTGAAAATCGCCCAGCTGTATGGCTTGGCGCCACTGTGCACATTGCAGTTGATTGATATTAAGAGACATAGCCACACAAGATAACGATAAACGCATGAGTATGGCATAAGCTGTATAAGAGTTGTGCTGCTGGCATGGCGTAGTAGAATAAAAAAATAGACCCAAACGCTGAGTGGGTTTTATGTGCTGCTTGGTGCTGAGTACGCGCTGAATGACCTGCAGGTGCAGACTGTATCAGCCATGCTGACGCGCAGGCCGAGCAGCTTGCTATTCGTCAGCGTATGCTAGTTTGGCAACATAAACGATTTACTGTCGCGCAGTTAGAGCGTCGGCAGACACAGAGGACACACAATGAGTGATTTGTTAGCCGACGTCAGTGCTGTTTTGTTGGCACCGACGGGTCTTGATGTAGAACAACTGTCGGGTGTATTCAGCGAACTGGCTGGGCCGGGTATTGATGCTGCTGATTTGTATTTTCAAAACCGTATTTCTGAAGCTTGGGTGCTGGAAGAAGGCATCGTTAAAGAAGGCAGTTTTAGTCTCGACCAAGGCGTGGGTGTGCGTGCTTTAGCCGGTGAGAAAACCGGTTTCTCCTACAGTAATGCCCTGACTTTACCGGCTTTGTTACAAGCCGCGCAGGCCTCGCGCAGCATTGCTCAGTCTGGACAAAAAGTGCAGCCGGTAGCGATTCAAGCCGCAACGCAAATGCCACTGTATCCAGCCAATAATCCGCTGGAAGTGATCAGCCGTGAAGACAAAGTTGCGCTGCTGAAAAAGATTGATGCCGCCACTCGCGCGCTTGACCCACGGGTGTGCCAAGTCACGGTCAGCTTGACCGGTTCTTGGGAGCAGATTTTAGTCGCTACTTTAGACGGTCGTTTAGCTGCAGATGTGCGCCCATTGGTGCGTTTTAACGTCAGTGTGATTATTGAAAGCAACGGTCGCCGTGAGCGCGGCAGTGCTGGTGGTGGTGGTCGTACGGATTATCGCTACTTCTTAGAGCAAGACCGCGCCATGGAATATGCTCGCGAAGCGGTACGCCAAGCGCAGGTCAATCTCGAAGCCATTGCGGCACCGGCGGGTACTTTACCGGTGGTGTTGGGTTCCGGTTGGAGTGGCGTATTGCTGCACGAAGCCGTTGGGCATGGCTTGGAAGGTGACTTCAACCGTAAAGGCAGTTCAGCGTACAGCGGTAAAGTTGGCCAGCAAGTGGCTTCTTCACTGTGCACCATTGTTGATGACGGCACCTTGGTTGGTCGTCGTGGCTCGCTGAGTATGGACGATGAGGGTATTGCCACGCAGTGCACCACCTTGATTGAAAACGGTGTGCTGCGCGGTTATATGCAAGACACTATGAATGCGCGTCTGATGGGTGTCGCGCCCACAGGTAACGGCCGTCGTGAGTCGTATGCGCATGTGCCGATGCCGCGTATGACCAATACCTATATGTTGGCTGGTGAAAGTGAGCCAGAAGAGATTATTCGTTCAGTTAAGCGCGGTATTTACTGCGCTAACTTAGGTGGCGGGCAGGTGGATATCACCAGTGGTAAGTTTGTCTTCTCCACCAGTGAAGCCTACTTAATTGAAGACGGTAAAATTACTGCGCCTGTTAAGGGGGCGACTTTGATTGGTAATGGCCCAGAAGCCATGCGCCAAGTCTCGATGGTCGGTAATGACCTTGAGTTAGACCCAGGTGTTGGCGTGTGCGGTAAAGCCGGTCAAGGTGTGCCAGTGGGTGTCGGTCAGCCGACCTTGAAAATTGATGGTATTACTGTAGGTGGTACCGGTAGCTAAGATACAACGCCCTGCATACGCTGTTTAATCAAGGTATGCAGGGGCTGGCGTAGGCTTATTTTAAACCTAAGCGCACTTCGTCTAAATCACGCAGATACTTAAAAATGCGACGTGAGGCAGTCGGGGCCTTATTACGAGCCAGCTCATGTTGTGCGTGACGGATTAAGCTGCGCAGATGCTGAATATCAGTATCTGGGTAAGCCTCGACAAAGCTTTGTAGCGCGGTATCGCCTTCTTCAATCAGGCGATTACGCCAGCGCTCCAAAGCATGGAAGCGGTTGTTGTATTCGCGAGTTTGCGTGTCGGCCAAGTTCATCGGCTGCATAATGGCGTCAATATCGTGATTGCGCAGCAGTTTTCCGAGAAATTGTGAGTGACGTTTACGGGCAATATGCGCGGTGTGTCTACAGGTTTCTTCCAGTGCTCTGCGTAACTCATCACTGAGTGGCATTTTATTAAGCAGTTCAGGCTTGAGCTCAGATAGACGTAAGCCTAGCTGTTGCAGAGCCAGCATTTCACGTTTGACTTGTGATTTGCTTTTTTCATCCTCGTCCAGCGAGTCGTCGAGATAATCAGACATAACGGTGTTCCATTTAATTAGGGCGCCATGATAACAGAGCAAGACCGATACTTTACTAGGGTCTTGCGAAAATGCTTTGGAGTTATTATGAGTGTAAGTGCAAGTGTCGGTCCACAATCGTTACCCGAGCTTAAAGCTCAAGTTGAAAAAATTCTAGCGGCAGCCAAACAGCAGGGCGCCAGTGCTTGTGAAGTCGCGGTCTCAGTGCAGCAAGGTTTAGAAACCAGCGTGCGCCAAGGTGAAGTGGAAACGGTGGAGTTTAATCGCGACCAAGGTTTCTCCATTACGGTGTATAGCGGTCAGCAAAAAGGCTCAGCCAGCACCACTGTCACCGGTGATCAAGCCATTCAAGATACTGTGGCTGCGGCGCTCGCCATTGCCAAACATGCATCCCCCGATGAGTTTGCCGGTTTGGCCGATAAAGAGCTGATGGCGACTGAGTTTCCTGAGCTTGATTTATATCACGCTTGGGATATCTCTCCCGCCGAGGCGATTGAGTTGGCGCTGGAATGTGAAGCTGCGGCCTTTGCGACAGATTCGCGCATCAGTAATGCCGATGGCACCAGCGTTAATAGCGATGTCGGTTGTACGGTGTATGGCAACAGTCATGGTTTGATTGCAGGGCATGCGGGGTCGCGCCACAGTATTGGTTGTGTGATGATTGCTGAGGCCGATGGCCAAATGCAGCGTGACTACTGGTATGACTACGGCCGTCGCGCCGATCAGCTCACTGATGCTGCGACCATTGGGCGTATTGCTGCAGAGCGCACTGTGAGTCGCTTGGGTGCGCGCTCAGTACCCACCTGTGATGTGCCGGTATTGTTTGCGCCTGAGTTGGCTGGCGGTTTATTTGGCAGCCTGCTCGGTGCCATTGCCGGTGGTAATCAGTACCGTAACTCATCTTTTTTGGTCGGTGCTTTAGGCCAGACCTTATTCCCTGAGTGGTTGACTTTAGACGAGCGTCCATTGCTCAAAAGTGGCTTGTCCAGTAGTGCCTTTGATGGTGATGGTTTGGCCACACGCGCTAAATCCTTTATCGAAAATGGTGTATTGACCAGCTATATGCTCAGCACTTATTCGGGACGCAAGCTGGGCATGCCCAGTACCGCCAACGCCGGTGGTGCGCGCAACGTTTTTGTGACCCATGGCAATGATGATCAAGCAGCACTGTTAAAGAAAATGGGCCGTGGCTTGTTAGTGACTGAATTAATGGGCCAAGGCCTGAATATGGTCACTGGTGACTATTCGCGCGGTGCGGGCGGCTACTGGGTGGAGAACGGTGAGATTCAGTTCCCGGTGGATGAAGTGACTATTGCTGGCAATATGCGCGATATGTTTAAGCAGATTGTCGCGATCGGTAATGACTTAGATCGCCGTGGCAGTGTGTGTACCGGTTCGGTACTAATTGAGCGAATGAAAGTCGCAGGTAGCTAAGCGTAGATCAGATCACAGCGGTGCTAAAGGAGCTGAGGTACCGCTGTGCAGCGATCAGTCTGGAGAAACAAACTTCAGGCTGTAGTTGATGATTTCGCTGCTGGGCTCAAGAATTTCTAACGCAATATGAATGGGCACTTGTTGCGGCATATTGTTTTGTCCAGCCAGTTCGCCACTGAGATATTCCTCGGCTTTAAATTTGCGGCTCATCAGTAGCTCGCCTTGGGCGTCAGAAAAAGTCAGCTCCAATAGAGGGAAGGGTTGGCTAAAAGGCGCACGGTTATAAATAATAGCATCCACTTGTAATGCCCCTTTAAACTCAGGGTGGCTGCGGATGACTAAGTTACTGCTTTTAATTTGCTCTATATCGACTTTTGCAGGTAACTCACAGCCAAACAGCGGGCATATTGCAGCCAGCAATGGACGAGTGCTGTCTTGACGCGCGAGCTCTGTAAAGTTGTGATAAGTGTACTGGCTCAGTAAAAGTAGCACAGCCACGACATTAAGTAGGCTCCACATATGCCAAGGCTGCCAAGGTTTTTTCTGCTTGGGCTGCCAGTCTAGACGAATCGGCTCATCGCTAAAGTAAGAGAAGTGATCTGCTGGTGACGCAGCTGTGATTTGTTTGATGGTGCTGTTATTGAATTGACTGGCGGCATTGTACTCTTGCAAGCACGCACCACAGCGCACTGTTTCTTGCGTAGCATCCAGTTGACTGCGTTTAATGCGAAAACTGGATTGGCAATGTGGGCATTGAGTAATAAAGGCGTCAGTCATAATTACATCGAATTAAAATAAAGCATAAATGCCATGCAGTTTGGCGTATTGAACGCACTGAACTGCATGGATGTGCAACACGAGCAACTAGCGGCGTACACCTGAGATACAGACCCAGCCATCTTTTTCGGCGGTGGGCTCCAGCACAAAAGCATCGCTATAAGCATCACGCACTTCTTGTGCTTGCTCAGCTAAAATACCCGATAGCGCTAGACGACCACCGCTGCGTGTATACGCAATCAGTTGCGGTGCTAATGACACCAGTGGACCGGCTAAAATATTCGCTAACACCACATCAAATTGCTGCTGGGGCATATCTTCAGGCAAATACACCAGCATATCTTCTGTGGCAATCGCATTGCGATTAGCATTGTCGCGCGTGGCTTCTAAAGCTTGCACATCAATATCAGTGCAGGTCAGCTGCTTGGCACCGAGTAATTTTGCCGCAATAGCTAAAATGCCTGAGCCACAACCAAAATCCAGTACGTTGCAATCATCTAAGGGCTGACCGTCGAGCCACTCTAGGCACAGCGCCGTAGTGGGGTGTGTGCCAGTACCAAAGGCTAAGCCTGGATCAAGTAGCAAGTTGACTGCTTCAGGCTCGGGTGCTGCATGCCAGCTAGGCACAATCCATAAGCGCTGACCAAAACGCATCGGGTGGAAATTGTCCATCCAACTGCGCTCCCAGTCTTGGTCTTCAATACGCTCAATATCTAACTCAGGCGTGTTCTCACCACCGAGTAATTTGATATGTTGTGCAAGCGCTTGTGCATCGACATTGTCTTCAAATAGCGCTAATAAATGCGTATGAGACCACAGTGGTGTCGTGCCTAAATCAGGCTCATAAATGGGCTGGTCTTCACCATCCATAAAGGTGACTGAAACAGCACCCAGTTCCAGCAAAGTATCTTCCCAGTGTTCAGCTTGTTCGGGTTGAATGGCTAAACGGACTTGTAACCAGGGCATAAAAACCTCAAGAGCGAATGCAGTTGTCTGCGAAATTTAGGCGTTTGGCGTCATGCTGCGGTATTGGTTTTCCAGCGGCATGGCATATTGCATAATCAGGTACGGGCGGTGCTCAGCAGGGCACGCACTAAGGCGGCGTTGCCATTCTTGTTGCGCGGTTAAGATATCTTGCTGGTCAAAAACTTCAGTAATAGCAGGTACTGCCAGTGCTGTGTCACGCTCTTGCCACATGGCCCATGCTAAATAATGCACAGGGAATAAACGGTAATCACGCCAGATTTCTTGGTCCACCAAAGCTGCTAACTGTTTAGCATCGCTAAAGCCGTCGCTTAAGCTGGGACAGAAATGCACATGCACGCGACCTTTATAGCCGGTAATGCCGAGCGCAATACTGGCATCATCTTCACCCACTTGCTTGGTGTATTCACCCGTGCTGGCGCGAATATATAACTCGCGCGCCTTGGCGATATCACAGGGATCATACTCGTAGCTGATAGCAACCGGCATTAGGTTCAGTGAGGCAATTACAGCTTGGAAATCTTCAGTTTTACGTGATAAATGAAACATTTTTAAGATCGCGCTTTCAGTGCGGTCATCACCGTCTTTAGCACGACCTTCAGCTTGAGCAATCCAAATCGACTCGCGATCATTTAAAATTGAGTGATTGATATAGGCTGATAACAGCTGAAATGCCGCCATTTTTTCACGGCGATTGGTCAGTGAGCGGTGCACTATGAAGCTTTTATTAATGCGCATCAGGTCGCTAACAAAAGGGCGCTGTAATAAGTTATCGCCAATCGCGATACGCGGGGTTTTATGCCCAGCCTGAAATAAAGCGTAATTGATAAACGCAGGGTCCATCACAATATCACGATGATTGGCTAGGTACAGATGAGGTTGATCAGCCTGCACATGTTCAATCCCAGAAAAGCTAATACCATCTGTAGCTTGAGTAATACTGCGGCCGACGTAAGGTTCAACGCGCTCTTGCAGTGCCGCCACGCTATTAATACTGGCCAATTCGCTACGCAGTTTGCGGGCAATCACAGGACGTAATAACCAACCAAGGTAGCGTGAAGCTTTTGGAAAGCGGTATTGAGTGATGATCGATAAGAAATCTGCATCGGTCAGTAAGCGTTGCAATACAGACGCCACTTCACTGTCATTGTAGGGACGAATGCTGTCAAATTGATCCATGTGCTTCTCTTATGCGGATGCTGTTCAGTGCGTTAGGCGCTGTAGGGTTAAGTAATTGGGCTATTATACCTGCATTAATGGATAACTTGCAGAGGAGATCAAAGGTGCAAAGGATTCATGAACCTGCTGATTTAATGGAAGCGCAGATGCTGATCAGTATGTTAAACAGCGAAGGTATTGAAGTTTTTTTGCAGGGGGCTGACTTGGTTGGCGGTATGGGGGAGTTGCCTGCTTTAGGCTTACTCGGCTTAATGGTAGGTGATGAGCATGTTGAGCATGCGTGCGAATTGATTGCTGCATACCAGCAAGCTACGCCGATTATTGAAGGTGAACCGGATACGCAGTACATTGCCCAACGCGGCGTTTTAGAGTGCTAAATTCAAATGCTAGGCCAGAGAGGTTGTGATGTCAGGACGCTATGGGTTGTTTAAATGGCCGCAAGAATGGCAGCAATTACCAGGTTTTCCACAGCAGATGCGAGCGCACTGGAACTTAGCACCAAAATCCCAAGTGTTGATGCTGCTGCAGAAAAAGGAGCAACTGCATGCCACTTTGGCCTTGTGGGGTTTAACCTCGAATTGGATGACTGATTTAAATCGCGCGGTTGCCCATGCACGAGCTGAAACCATCAGTACTCAACCGATGTTTAAGAAAGCCTGGCGCAGTCAGCGTTGCTTGTTGCCGGCCAATGGCTTTTTTGAGTGGCGTGGTTTGCATCGCAAGCACCCATTTTGGTTGTGTAGTGGCGAGAGCGTATTGTATTTCGCTGCAATTTGGGATGTGTATAGCGTGCCTGGACGAGACTATTACAGTGTGGCGATGCTGACTCAACAGGCAGCCAATTTGCGTCGCCCAATCTTGCTAGACGAGCAACAACAGGCCGTATGGCTCAATCCTGCCAGTACTGAAGAGGAGTTGCAGGCACTCTTAGCGCAGCCACAACCGCAATTGCGTGAGCGACGCGTTAGTACTTTGATTAATGATCCGCTGGTGGATGGGCCGCATTGCCTGAATATTGGCTAGCGGCGTGAACTCTAAGGGGTTAGCAGTCTTCGTCAAAGCGGGCAGCAATCAACTGCTGTAATGCAGCCAGTGCTTGCTCCGCTTGTTCGCCATCAGTGTGCAGATAGAGTTCTGTACCTTTGCTTGCGGCTAACATCATCACCGACATAATGTTTTTACCATTACAGAGGGTGTTAGCGTCACGCCCAATCTGAATCTGGCAAGGAAACTGGTTGGCCACAGAAACAAACTTTGCTGCGGCACGCGCATGTAAACCCAGCTTGTTAATAATGGTGACTTGGCAGTTAGGCATCTTTGCTCTCGTCAATACGTACAACATCGCGGTGACGTATTTGCACGTTACTCAACTCTTTACCTAAGGCTTCACCTAAGCGTTGCGCCATATATACCGAGCGGTGTTGGCCGCCAGTACAGCCAATGGCAACTGTGACATACGCACGATTACTGGCGGCAAAGCGTGGTAGCCATTTAGCCAGATAGCTGTGGATATCGTTGTACATTTCTTCCACATCAGCTTGCGCGCTGAGGTACTCAGTAATAGGTTGATCTAGCCCAGAATAAGCACGCAACTCAGGTTGCCAGTAGGGGTTAGGTAAGCAGCGAATATCAAAAATTACATCGGCATCCACTGGTACGCCGCGTTTAAAGCCAAAGGATTCAATTAAGAACGCTGTGCCAGCTTCGGGTTTGTCCAGTAGACGTAACTTAATGGTGTCGCGCAGTTGGTAGAGATTTAAGCGCGAGGTATCAATCACTAAGTCAGCTAAGTCGATAATGGGTGACAGCAGAGTTTTCTCATAATGAATCGCTTCAGCTAATGAAAGAGAAGCACTGGTGAGAGGGTGGCGTCTGCGAGTTTCTGAAAAGCGCTTGAGTAAGGTTTCGTCACCAGCATCCAGATAGAGTACATCGCAGGTAATATGACGAGCACGCAATTCAGCGAGGATTTCGGGGAAGCGCTCCAGTTGATCGGGAGCATTACGTGCGTCGATGGATACGGCGATTTGCCGATGTGCCATCTCGGTGGCGAGTAAAGTGCGCTCAGCCAGTTCAGGTAACAAGGTCGCTGGGAGGTTATCAATGCAGTAAAAGTCGTTATCTTCCAGTACATTTAAAGCTGTACTTTTACCAGAGCCAGAGCGGCCACTAACGATCACTAAACGCATAGCAAAAACCTCTAAAGTTGCGCATCAAGCACTGTTTGATATAAAGCGGCATTATCACGCGCGTTACGCAAACGTTCACGAACATCATCTTGCTCAAAAATGCTGGCAATTTGTCGTAGTAATTCAAGGTGCTCATCAGTGGCTTGTTCAGGCACTAACAAGACAAAAAGTAGATCAACCGGCTCGCCATCAATGGCATCAAAATCCACGGCTGTTTCTAGGTGTAGTACAGCACTGATCGGAGTGGTGCAGCCAATCAGGCGGCAATGAGGTATAGCAATGCCATTGCCAAAGCCCGTCGAGCCGAGCTTTTCGCGAGCCACTAGGCTTTCAAAAAGTACGTCTTCGTCAATATCAGGTAAGTCAGAGGCAATTAAGTGGGCAATGTATTCAAGTACGCGTTTTTTACTGCCACCCGGTACGTTCACTTGGGAACGCTCCGGGGTCAGTATATGTTCTAATCGAATCATATGGTTCTTAACGTTCTAATACGCCTTTTTGGCGATCCAGTTGTTTTTCTTTATGTTTAATTAATTGACGATCCAGCTTGTCAACCAGCAGGTCAATCGCGGCGTACATATCGTCATGCTCAGCGTTAGCGTTCACATCACCGCCTGCAATGAGTAGAGTTGCATCGATCTTTTGTTTTACTTTCTCAACGCTCAATGTTACGCGGATGCTGGTGATTTTATCAAAGTGACGCTCCAGCTTAGCAAATTTATTATTGATGTACTCACGTAGGGCTTCAGTGACTTCGAGTTGATGACCTGTGATGGTTATTTGCATACCGTTCTCCTTAGTTTCACTGCTTAGTGCGGTGTTTGCAGGATTGTACCGCCTGCGTAAATTAAGTGTTACTGACCAACGTCTATAAAAGCTGCTTTCGTTCAGTTGAAGACGCTATACCTAGGGATTCTCTGTATTTGGCAATGGTGCGTCGTGCCACTTGAATTCCTTGCTCTTCCAGTAAACCAGCGATTTTGCTATCACTCAATGGTTTTTTAGGATTTTCTGCTGCCACCAGCTTTTCAATAATGGCCCGAATCGCTGTGGATGAGCATTCGCCGCCTTGAGAAGTGCTCACGTGGCTGGAGAAGAAATACTTTAACTCATAAATCCCACGCGGCGTATGCATATATTTTTGCGTAGTAACGCGCGAAATGGTTGACTCGTGCATTCCGACTGCTTCTGCAATTTCTGCCAAGACTAAAGGTTTCATAGCTTCGGGGCCGTAATCAAAAAAGCCGCGCTGATAATCTAAAATTTGTGTAGCAACTTTGAGTAAGGTTTCATTGCGGCTTTGCAGGCTTTTAATAAACCAACGTGCTTCTTGTAACTGGGTGCGCATAAAGGTGTTATCGGCGCTGTTGTCGGCGCGCTGCACAAAGCCTGCGTATTGCGCATTCACACAGAGGCGTGGCGCCACCTCAGGGTTAAGTTCTACGATCCAGCGGTTATTGGCCTTGCGCACAATGACGTCAGGCACAATATATTCAGGCTCTTTGCTCTCAATAATTGAGCCTGGGCGTGGATCAAGAGTCTGAATAAGATCAACGATATTTTTAAGAGCGTCTTCTTTGATACGCATACGGCGCATCAGTTGATTGTAATCACGACTACCGAGCAGTTCGAGGTGCTCTTTGCATAGGGTCTTGGCCTGTGCAAGCCACTGAGTGTCGCTAGGCAGTGTATTGAGCTGCAGCAGTAGACACTCGCTCAGGTTGCGCGCAGCAACACCAGTGGGCTCAAATTGTTGCACACGCTTGAGTACCATCTCCACTTCGTCCATTTCAATATGTTGCATAGGATCGAAGGACTCTTGAATTTCTTCGAGACTTTCTTGCAAGTAGCCGTCGTTACCGATGCTATCGATAATAACGGTGGCAATCATGCGGTCGCTGTCGCTCATTTTGGCGAGGTTCAACTGCCAAAGTAAATGCGTTTGCAGATCAATACCCGCAGAAGTGGTGCTGGTAAAATCCCACTCTTCAGAGTTTGAACTGGGGATATTGCTGGCGCTGGACTGGTAAATGTCATCCCAAGAGGTGTCGATTTCCAGCTCGCTGGGAATCTGTTCAGTCCAGTCCGTAGTTTCAGCTGGGCTCGAAGTGCTTTCTGCAGCCTCGCTAGGCTCAGCAGCTTGCGTATGGCTCGATTGTTCTTGCGCTGTATTTTGGCTGTCACTGCTGCTGGGATTGTTGTCATCCTCAACTTCAAGCATAGGATTGCTGTCCAAGGCTTCTTGGATTTCTGCTTGCAAGTCTAGGGTCGACATTTGCAGCAAGCGGATGGCTTGTTGCAGTTGCGGGGTCATGGTCAGTTGCTGACCCATCTTTAAAACGAGTGAGGCTTTCATAGTGGAAAGGCATGACTCCTATATTATCAGTGCGCTAATACATGGCTCTTAGCAAGATTTATGCCTGAGTTTTTCGCATTTGCATAGACTTGACAAGCAGCGCATAACAATAAAATTTTTTGTGGCGCAGAAAAAAGGCTGTGTCTATAGGTATAACAGCCTTTGTCTTAGGGTCAAAGGTGAAATTCTTGACCGAGATAAACGTCTTTAACCAATTGGTTTTCTAGGACGCTGCTGGGTGAGCCTTCAGCAATAATCTTACCTGCGCTGACGATATAGGCTGTTTCGCAGATATCGAGGGTTTCACGCACGTTATGGTCGGTGATCAGTACACCGATACCTTTGTCTTTTAGGTGGTTGATAATCTGTTTGATATCGCCAACAGAAATGGGGTCAACTCCGGCAAAGGGTTCGTCGAGCAAAATAAACTTAGGGTCAGTGGCCAAAGCTCGAGCAATTTCAACACGGCGGCGTTCACCGCCCGACAGGCTCATACCTTTGCTGTCACGCAAGTGAGTGATATGAAACTCTTGCAGCAGATCGTCCAGTGCCTGCATGCGACCAGCGCGATCTAGATCTTTGCGTAACTCTAAAATTGCCAGAATATTATCGGCCACGCTGAGCTTGCGAAAGATCGAGGCTTCTTGCGGTAAGTAACCAATACCTGCGCGGGCACGACCGTGCATAGGCTGAAAGCTGACATCGGTATCGTCAATAAATACAGTGCCTTTGTCTGCTTTGACTAAGCCGACAATCATATAAAAGCAGGTGGTCTTGCCCGCACCGTTCGGGCCGAGTAAGCCAACCACTTGGCCGCTTTTAATGGAGACACTGACGTCATGGACAACAGTACGGCCTTTATAGCTTTTGGCTAGGTTTTTAGCGGTTAAGGTGCTGCTCATGGCGCGCTAGACTCTGTTTGCGTGTCTTTGTTTTTTGGCTGAATAACCATGTTGATACGCGGTGCTGGTGTGCTCACCGTGCCTTGTTTAGCGCGACCTGCGGTGACGATTTGCTTTTTCGTATCGTAGATAATCTTCTCGCCACGGAAGGTGCTGCCTTGTTGAATGACTTTAGCTTGATCAACAATAACGATCTTTTCATTCGCGGCAAAGTACTGAATGGTTCTGCCATAAGCCTGCACAATATCTTTATCAGCGGCTGGCTGCTGCTCGTAATATGCCGGTTGACCCACCGAGGTGAACACATCGATATCACCGCTATTATTTAAGGTGATAGTCACAGTGTTGCCGGTGATCTTGAGCGTACCTTGGGTGATAATCACATCACCACGGTAAATCGCTACGCCACGCTTATCATCCATTTCAGCGCTGTCAGCCTGCACGTTAATCGGCTTGCTGCTATCTGAAGGCAAAGCATATGCCAGACTGCTGAGCAGGCTGACACTGGTGGCAAGGAGTACAGCTGTTGTTCTAGCGAACTTCATGTCGGCCTCTCACATTTGAAAGTAATTGCATTTTACTTTCATTTAAATAAGTTTGCATGCCAACACCTGTGGTAACGCCGTTGGCTGCTTCGATTTTTACTGCAAGTTTTGTGTGTGCGTAGTCTGTTTCGGGCACGTAAGTCAGATGTTCAGTGGTCAGCAGAGTAGGGCGACCTTTCTCATCAGTGCGCGCAATACGCACCTGCTTAATCAGCTCTACTTCTTGGCCGCCTGGGCTCACATGGCTGCGCTCACTACTGATCTTCCAAGGTAGTTCAGTGCCGCGAAACAGTAATAATTCGGGCTGCAAAAGTACGGTGATATCATCGTGCTGTGTATGCTCAATGCGTGGGCTGTTGAGTTCATAATTGATACTGCCGGCATCGGTGAATTGCAAGGTGTGGGTACCCTGTGCAAAAAAGTCGATGCTATTATCCGGTGGAGCAAAGGCTGCGGATTCAATTTCTGCAGGATTATGGATATTCCAATAGCCGAGCGCCGCGACAATCAGTGCGATCGGTAAAAAGAACAGCGCCAGACGTAAGTTTGCAGACATAAATACAACCCAAAATTATAAGTAAGCGTTCTGCGCGTCTGCAAGGGTACCTTGCGCAGCCATAATAAACTCGCACAATTCGCGTGCTGCACCTTCGCCACCGCGCAGCGATGTGACGGCCTGTGCGTGTTGACGCACAAAAGTATTGGCATTAGCAACTGCAATGCCCAGCGCTACACAACGAATCGGTGCTAAGTCTGGTAAATCATCGCCTAGATAGGCAACCTGATCGTAAGAAAGTTGCAAGCGGGCTAATAACTCATCCAAAGCAACGCGTTTGTCTTCACGGCCTTGCACCACATGCGCAATACTTAAATTGGCCGCGCGACGCTCAACTATAGTTGAGGTGCGTCCGGTAATAATAGCGACAGTCACGCCTGAGTTTTGCAGCATTTTAATGCCTTGGCCATCGAGGGTGCTAAAAGCCTTGGCTTCGCTACCGTCGGCTAAAAAATACAGCTTGCCATCGGTGAGTACGCCATCCACATCCAAAACCAGTAAACGTACCGCGCGGGCGCGTTGGACTAAGTCACTGTTAGTTAAGTGCAGCATTACATGACTCCTGCACGTAATAAATCGTGCATATTTAACGCGCCAATGGCTTGGTTCTGTTGGTTAATGACTGGCAGTGAGCTGATTTTATGATCTTCCATGATTTTTAACGCTTCAGCAGCGAGCATCTCTGGGCGCGCTGTTTTACCACCATGAGTCATTAACTCAGCAATGCTGGCATCACGCACATCAATACCTTTATCCAGCGCACGACGCAAATCACCGTCGGTAAAAATACCAGCTAGCGTTTGATCGGCTGCCAAGATCAAGGTCATACCTAAACCTTTTTGCGTCATTTCTAATAAGGCTTCACGCAGCGAGGCGTCACGCGATACCGCCGGCAATTCATTGCCACTGTGCATTACATGCTCAACTTTCAATAATAAACGACGACCTAAAGCGCCACCTGGATGCGAGAAAGCAAAGTCTTCTGGAGTAAAGCCGCGCGCTTCTAATAAAGCAATTGCTAGTGCATCACCGAGCACTAAAGTTACGGTAGTGGACGACGTTGGTGCTAGATTCAGCGGGCAAGCTTCTTGCTCCACTTGGGTGTCGAGATTGACATCAGCAGCATGCGCTAAGGTTGAGTCAGGATTACCAGTCATACTGATTAAGGTCAAACCTAGGCGCTTAATCAGCGGCAGTAGGGTGACGATTTCATTGGTGGTGCCAGAATTAGATAACGCCAAAACGATATCGTCAGCAGTAATCATACCCATATCGCCGTGACTGGCTTCAGCCGGGTGCACAAAAAATGCGGGCGTACCGGTACTGGCTAAGGTAGCAGCAATTTTATGGCCGATATGCCCAGACTTGCCCATACCCACTACCACTACGCGGCCTTTGCCTTTTAAAATCAGCTCGCAGGCTTTCACAAAGCTGTCGTCGATGCGCGTGAGTAAGCTGCTAATGGCCTCTTGTTCGAGGCTAATAGTGCGCTTGGCCGATTCGATTAGGGTATGAACTGAGGACATAACTAAGTCTTCTTTAACATAAAAAACCAATTATACGTGATATTGCTGCGTAACTCATCAGCTATGACGGCGGGCTGCCGAGCCGATTATGGCGTGCTGAGTAGTCTTAGGAATTTTAGTAGGGCTGAAAGTTTTCAAGTGTCTGCTTGCAGAGTTTCGCCTACGAGTAAGATGCGCCATTTTTATCACAATGACTTTATTTACGAGCCTGCCTAGCAAACACTGTAGAATGGCACTCAATTGCCCTGAGCGGGCTGAATCATCAGGGTAAACACCGATATGTCTTTTGCAAAATCAGGATTAATGCCAGCGCTGCTGGACAACTTACAGCGCTTAAATTACACCGTACCAACGCCGGTACAACAGCAGGCGATTGCGCCGATTTTAATTGGTAAAGATATTTTAGCAGCCGCGCAAACCGGTACTGGTAAAACCGCAGCCTTCACCTTGCCGACTTTACAGTTGCTGCTCACTGAAGGCGTTAAAGTGACGTCCAACTGCGTGCGCGCTTTAGTACTGGTGCCTACGCGCGAGCTGGCTGAGCAAGTGCATGAATCCATGCGCATGTATTTAGGTGATTTGCCGTTACGCACTGCAGTGGCCTATGGCGGTGTTAGCATCAACCCGCAAATGATGAATTTGCGCCGCGGTGTGGATATCTTGGTGGCAACACCGGGCCGCTTGCTCGACTTGTATCAGCAAAATGCCCTGCGTTTTAATCAGATGCAATTGCTGATTCTTGATGAAGCCGACCGTATGTTGGATTTGGGTTTTGCTGAGGAGCTTAATGCGCTGTTTGCTTTGATGCCGCGTCAGCGTCAGACTTTATTGTTCTCGGCAACCTTCTCCGGCCCGATTCGTACCTTAGCGGGTAAATTACTCAATGATCCGGTACGCGTGGATGTCACGCCCAAGCACTCCGCTGCTGAGACGGTTAAGCAGTACCTGATCGTGGTGGATAAAAAAAGCAAAACGGACTTGCTGCTGCACTTAATCGCCAGTCGTGAGTGGGGCCAGGTGTTGGTCTTTGTGCGCACGCGCAAAGGTGCAGAATATTTATCGAAGAAATTACTCGCTGCCGGTGTCTCGGCGGATGCCATTCATGGTGATAAAACCCAGCCCGCGCGCATTAAAGCCCTGCAAGACTTTAAATTGGGACGTATTCAGATTCTCGTGGCCACGGATGTGGCGGCACGTGGTTTAGATATTGAGCAATTACCGCATGTGGTCAACTTTGATTTACCGACTATTGCACAAGACTATGTGCATCGTGTCGGTCGTACCGGTCGTGCAGGCTTAACCGGTGAGGCGATTTCCTTGGTCAGCGCCGATGAGATCGATGAGCTGATTGCGATTGAAGAGTTGCTCGGTTTAAATATCAGACGTACGGATGAACCAGACTTTTATGCTGAGCACCGTTTGCCAGAAACAGTGCTCGGTCTAGGGAGCGTGCGTAAGCCGAAAAAGCCCAAGAAAAATAAAGCTGCCAGTGCTGGGCAGATTCACTTGGGTGATATTTTGTCCGCGGATGCGCCACCCAAAGTCGTGGCGATACGTCAAGTGCCGCGACTGGCGGTGCCCACCCGTCACAAACCTAAGCCGAGTGATGCCAAACCGCGTTAATTATAAAACGCTACTGAGCCAGCTGTTAGAAGTGTCAGCCCGTGACTGCTTTGAGTAGTGCTTGGCAATTGGTGGCGTGAAAATCGGTCAGTTCTGGCCAAAGATTATCTGCGGTGTTGACCTGAACTGCATAAGCCCCTGCGGCTTGTGCGGTTTTTAAGTCCATTTGGAAGTCACCGACCATAATCATGTGCTGGGGTGGTACCTGCCAACTTTGGGCGATTTTGAGTAGACCGTCAGGGTCTGGTTTAGGAATGGCTTGCTCACGCCCCAGAATGTGCTCATCAGAAAAATAATCACGCAAGCCAATGGCACCTAAAGTCAGCAGGGCTAACTCACGAGCATTACGGGTTAAAATTGCGAGCTGGCGCTGTTCATTATGCAAGTGTTCAACCAGCTCAATGGCTCCTAGAGCGGGTTGCGAGTTGAGTGCCAGTTCGCGCTCATGCTCTAACAACCAGGCGTGCTTTTGTTGTCTTTCTAGGGGCGGTAGTGAGGCCAAATGTCCTAAAATATCGGCAGATTCAGGGATCTCTAAGATACGCCGAATATGCTGAAAATCATGCACGGCAACAGTCAGAGTGCCGTCCATATCGAACACCCAGTGTTGACAGTTTTGTAGAATCATTGTGCTCACCCTAAAATATCTTTGTGTTGCCAGTCGCCGCGCGAACGAATTAAACCTTCTTGAGCGACTGATGCGACCAGTTGACCGTCACGAGTGTAGATGCTGCCGCGAGAAAAGCCACGGGCATTACCTGCCCAAGGGCTGTCGCTGGCATAGAGTAGCCAGTCATCTAAGCAGACTTCTTCGTGGAACCAGATGGAGTGATCTAGGCTGGCCACCTGCATATTGGGCTGCCAAATGGATGCGCCATGTGGAATGAGCGAGGTGGTCAGTAAGCTGAAGTCGGAAACATACGCCAGTAAGTGTTTATGTAAGGCGGGTGATTTAGGTAAAGGAGCGGAGGGCTTAAACCACACGTGCTTAACGGGTTCACCGACCTCTGGGTGCAATGGGTCCAGTACTTGTACGGGGCGAGTTTCAATGGCTTTGGCACGCAACATTTTTTCGCGGTTTTCTTTCGTTAGCGCTTGAGCTAAATAGGGTGAGATCACCTCTTCGGGCAACAGATCTTCAGGTGGCGGTACATCAGGCATCGCAGTTTGATGGCGAAAGCCTTCTTCGCTGTTATGAAATGATGCGCTACAGGTGAAGATGGGTTGACCGTTTTGAATGGCAGTCACACGGCGGGTGCTAAAGGTGCCGCCATCACGAATGCGCTCCACTTGGTAGACCACAGGTTTACGCGCATCACCGGCACGTAAAAAATAGCCATGTAGTGAGTTGGCCTGACGCGATTCATCCACGGTTTGACTGGCGGCTGACAGCGCTTGGCCTAAAACTTGGCCACCAAAAAGTTGGCGAAAGCCCAGTTCTTGGCTACTGCCTCGAAATAGGTTTTCTTCGATAGTTTCCATATTTAGTAGGGATATGAGCTGATCAAGAGTTGATTTCATTGGGTTCCTTGCAAGCTAACAGACGCGCCATAAAATTGTGATGTTGGTCAATAAGGGCTAGATACTAAAGATTTTTTTAACTTTTGTCGGCTCTGGATTGCGCTGCTGGTATTATTTGGCTTTTAACATCCAGCGAAGGCGCTCACTTAATGGCAGATTCTCAAGATACTTTAACTGCGACGCCAGTGTGCATTATTGGTGGCGGACCTGCCGGGCTCATGGCTGCTCAAGTCTTAGCGCAAGCGGGTTATGCCGTGCATGTGTTTGATGCGATGCCTTCGCTGGGGCGTAAGTTTTTATTGGCGGGTATTGGTGGTTTAAATATTACTCACAGTGAAGATGCGCAGACTTTTGCGCAGCGCTACAGCGCGCCAACGGATTGGGTGCAGCAGTGGTTAGCGCAATTTGCTGCGCAATCAGTGCGCGACTGGGTGCATAGCTTAGGTGTCGACACCTTTGTTGGTACTTCGGGTCGGGTCTTTCCTAAAGAAATGAAAGCAGCGCCTTTGCTGCGGGCCTGGTTGCAACGTTTGCGCGCTATGGGGGTGAAGATTCATACGCGCAGTCGTTGGTTGGGCTGGGACGCACAGGGCGCGTTGCGCATTGCTACACCTGAGGGTGAGCGCGCAGTGTCGGCGCGAGCATTGTTATTGGCTCTGGGTGGCGGTAGTTGGCCGCGTTTGGGCTCGGATGGGGCTTGGGTTCCCGTGCTGCAGGAGCAGGGCGTTGCTGTTGCAGCATTAGAGGCTAGCAATTGTGGCTTTGATGTTGCCAGCTGGAGTGCAGTTTTTGCTGAGAAATACATCGGTGCGCCGGTCAAAAATACTGCGCTGAGTGTTGCTGGCCAAGCCTTTCGACAAGGTGAGTGGGTGGTCACGCAAAGCGGCATTGAAGGTAGTTTGGTTTACGCTTTATCAGCCGCGATTCGTCAAGAAATAACTGCACATGGACGCTGCACTGTCTATCTTGATTGCTTGCCACATAAAAGCTTAGCCCAAGTTGAAGCCGCGTTAACCCAGCCGCGCGGGAAAAAAACCCTTAAAAAATATTTACAGGCACGTCTTGGTTTAGAAGGCGTGAAAGTGGCTTTAGTGCGTGAGTTTGCTCCTGCTGAGTGCTTCACAGATATGTCACAGTTGGCGCGTTATATTAAAGCACTGCCTATTGAGTTACTGCGTGCACGGCCTATGGCTGAAGCTATCAGTACTGCCGGTGGTGTATGTGCTGAGATGTTCGATGATGCTTTGATGCTGCAGGCTAAACCTGGGGTGTTTTGTGCTGGTGAAATGCTCGACTGGGATGCGCCTACCGGCGGCTACTTATTAACCGCATGCTTGGCCAGTGGCTTTATCGCTGGTCAAGGTATGCTGCGTTGGTTGGCGGCACAGGCTGAGGCTTAAAATTTATCAATCAGTGCTTGCGGTGCTGGAAAATGCACCGTACTCTTCGCAGCGGAGAGTCGATCGGACAGTCGCTGCCTGCTTACTTCGGTAATCAGGGGGAGGAAAGTCCGGGCTCCGTAGGGCGAAGTGCCAGGTAACGCCTGGGAGGCGTGAGCCTATGGATAGTGCCGCAGAAAATAACCGCCTAAGCACGTAAGTGCCGGTAAGGGTGAAAAGGTGCGGTAAGAGCGCACCGCATGGCTGGTAACAGTCCATGGCTAGGTAAACCCCACTTGGAGCAAGACCAAATAGGGATCCATTGGCGTGGCCCGCGCTGGATCCGGGTAGGTTGCTT
>DATERP010000176.1:0-11167 GCA_035271385.1 Thiopseudomonas sp.
GCTACCGCAATGACCAATATCAATGGGAAATTTAATGTCATAGATTATTCATCCACTCGCAGTACTGCCAAGAAGGCTTCTTGTGGGATTTCAACGTTACCCACTTGTTTCATTCTTTTCTTACCTGCTTTTTGCTTCTCAAGCAGTTTACGCTTACGGCTTACGTCACCACCATAGCACTTAGCAAGAACGTTTTTACGTAAGGCTTTGACCGAGGTACGTGCAACAATTTGTCCGCCAAGTGCCGCTTGAATTGCCACATCGTACATTTGACGTGGAATCAACTCTTTCATCTTTTCAGCCAAAGCACGGCCTTTGGATGCAGCTTTGTCACGGTGCACAATCAAGGCTAGAGCATCAACACGCTCGCCGTTAATCAAGATATCAAGACGTGACAACTGAGCCACTTGGTAGCGATCAAAGCTGTAGTCGAGTGACGCATAACCACGGCTCACCGATTTGAGACGATCAAAGAAATCTAAGACTACTTCGTTCATCGGCAACTCATACACGACCTGAACTTGACTGCCCAAGAAGTGCATATCAACTTGCACACCACGTTTTTCGATACACAGAGTAATCACGTTACCCAAGTGCTCTTGCGGCACAAGAATAGTAGCTTTGACGATCGGCTCACGCATCTCTTCAATCTGCGATGGGTCTGGCATACGCGATGGGTTATCCACGTAAATGATATCGCCATTTTTCAGCACCACTTCAAAGATTACGGTGGGCGCGGTGGTAATCAGATCTAGGTCGTACTCGCGCTCGAGACGCTCCTGAATAATCTCCATGTGCAGCATGCCCAAGAATCCAATACGGAAACCAAAGCCCAAGGCTTCTGAGCTTTCTGGCTCATATTGTAAAGCGGCATCATTGAGCGTGAGTTTTTCCAGCGCATCACGAAAGTCTTCAAAGTCATCGGAACTGACTGGGAATAAACCCGCATACACCTGTGGCTGTACGCGCTTAAAACCTGGTAGCACATCAACATCTGGGGTGCTAGACAGGGTTAAGGTGTCACCCACCGGCGCGCCTTGAATGTCTTTAATACCGGCAATAATAAAACCTACTTCACCGGCTTTCAGGTTTGCCGTGGGTGTGTGCTTAGGATTAAACACACCGACGCTGTCGACTTGGTGTACGCGACCGGTGGACTTCACCAACACTTTATCGCCTTTCTTAATGCAGCCGTTTTTCACGCGCACTAAAGAGACAATGCCTAAGTAGTTGTCAAACCAAGAGTCAATAATCAGTGCTTGTAACGGCGCATCAATTTCACCAACCGGGGGCGGAATGACTTTGACTAAGCGCTCAAGCACTTCATCCACGCCTAAACCAGTTTTCGCACTGCAGGTCACGGCATCAGTTGCATCAATACCAATCACATGCTCAATTTCTTCTTGCACGCGCTCAGGGTCCGCTTGCGGCAAGTCAATCTTATTGAGTACCGGCATCACTTCAAGACCTTGCTCAATCGCCGTATAGCAGTTAGCAACCGACTGGGCTTCAACACCTTGTCCGGCATCAACCACCAACAAGGCACCTTCACAGGCTGCTAAGGAGCGGCTCACTTCATAGCTGAAGTCAACGTGGCCAGGCGTGTCAATAAAGTTAAGCTGATAAATACGACCATCACGCGCAGTGTAGTTCAAGGTTACGCTGTGGGCTTTAATGGTAATGCCCCGTTCACGCTCGAGATCCATAGAGTCCAAGACCTGTGACGCCATTTCGCGTTCGGTCAAGCCACCGCACATTTGAATCAAGCGGTCGGCCAAAGTGGATTTACCATGGTCGATGTGGGCAATAATGGAAAAATTACGGATATGACTCAAGTCACTCACAGAACATCACTCTACAATTCAGTCCGTCGGCCGACTGCCAACAGAAAATAGCCGATGAGTTTACCTGATTAGTAGGCTTCAAGTCATCTATCGACGACTGCACGCAGAAAAAACCAAGACTCACAGCCGGTTAAAATTAAAAAAAGCGACCCGCAGGTCGCTTTTCAATGGGCTATTTAATCCGCTAGCAAATAGATCAACTGGAGAGCTTAAAAGTAATAAAGCTCGCACGTCCCTGACGCAACACACGCATCGATACCGAGCGGTTACTGGGCAAGTCTTGTGTAATCTTAGCGAAGGTCTTAGCTGAATCAATCATTTGATTATTCAAGTGGGTAATCACATCACCCGCACGCAAGCCAATCATCGCCGCAGCGCCATCACGCACTTCTTGAATCAAGACAGCACCTTGTAGGTCGATGGCTTTTTTCTGCTCGGCAGTCAAATCAACCACAGTAATGCCTAAACGATCACTTCTACTGACATCACCTTTACTCTTAGCTAACGTCATCTCCTCACCTTCATTAGGTAAAGATCCTACTTTCACTTTTAAGGTTTGACGTGATCCTTCACGCATCACTTCTAACTTAACTGTCTTACCAGGCTTCACTGCGCCCACCAAATGCGGCAAATCAGCAGACATCACCACGGGATGATCATTCATACTTAAAATCACATCACCGACTTTCAACCCACCTTTATCTGCCGGACCACTTTCCAACACTTGTGCAATTAAAGCGCCGGCTGGCTTGTCTAAACCAAAGGATTCGGCCAAATCTTTATTCACTTCTTGAATCACCACACCCAACCAGCCGCGATCCACTTTACCGCTGGCTTTAAGCTGATCACTCACATCCAAGGCCACTTCCATTGGAATAGCAAAAGACAAGCCCATAAATCCGCCCGAACGGGTAAAGATTTGTGAGTTAATCCCCACCACTTCGCCTTTTAAGTTAAATAACGGACCACCTGAGTTACCAGGATTAATAGCGACATCGGTTTGAATAAAAGGTACATAGTTGTCATTGGGCAAGTTACGGCCTTTAGCCGAAACAATGCCTGAAGTGACTGAGTGATCAAAACCAAAAGGCGAGCCAATCGCCAATACCCACTCGCCTACTTTTAAATCTTTAGACTTACCCAACTTCACTGTAGGTAAATTTTTGCCTTTAATTTTTAATAACGCCACATCCGTGCGCGGATCAGTACCCACTAATTTCGCCTGCAACTCACTGCGATCAGCAAGACGCACAATGATTTCATCTGCGTCAGCAATGACGTGGTTGTTAGTCAGAATGTAACCGTCGTTGGAGATAATAAAACCTGAGCCCAGTGACCGTGCTTCGCGCTGACTGCCTTTGTTCTGCGGGCCTTGCTCAGAGCGTGGCATGGGTATACTACGCTCAAAAAACTCACGAAAAATAGGTGGCAAGCCTTCTAACTCGGGTAAGGAATAAAAGCCACCGGGACCGGTTTGGGCTTTAACCGTTTGTCGTGTACTGATATTCACAACAGCCGGCGCTGACTCTTCAACCAGCACAGTGAAATCAGGTAATTGTGCTTGCGCTGTAGGCATCACCAGCACCATCAGTGCCATACAGGCGCTCAGCAATAACGAAGTTTTTTTCTGTAGCATAAGAGTCTCCATTACTAAAATTACACTTCAGACACAGAATTTAAAACAATCTGCGCCCTGAGAACAACAGGTTGCATTGTTGTTTCGTCCATATAACGCGCGCTAAATAAACGCACCCAAATTGCACCACCAAGAAACCCCATCACTGCAGCTAAAATCACCCAAGGTTCGGCTGCATTTACAGCATTGACCGCTAAAGCTGCAGCAAACATCGCCAATAACGGCAACATATACACCAATATGGCACCACGAATTAACGAATCTTCACTGATACCCAAGGTGACTTGATCACCTTCTTGCAGGTGCAAATCAGAACGCACTTTAATGGTATGAGGTTTTTTATCCGCTGATAAGCTATTGACAATACCTTGACCGCACGCGGCTTTAGCTGCGCAACTACCGCAGGTTGTTTTACGTTGCGTGGCCACCCAAACATCCTGTCCATCCACAGCTAATACCACACCCGGCTCTTCAATCATCAATCACACCCTGCTCATCATGCACTGATAAAGCAATACGCTCAGCCGTACCCAAAGGGATTTCCCCAATCACTGTGACCATTTTATACTCGCTACCCTGCTGCACTTTTTTAGATACCACTGCGGTTGGGCCAACTTGACGACGTCCACCCTGAACTTTGGCATCTGCAAGCGGTTCAAAGAAAACCGAGAAGTGCGCCAAACCGTCAGAATAGACCTGACTGAGTACATCCCCACTGTGCTCTAAAGCAGGCTTGTAATGACTGCGCAACAAAGTAAAACCTGGCGGCACCCAACTCGCAACAGACTCACGCTGCACTTGTTGTGTTTTTGGCGCTTGCACTTGATCAACCGGCTGACACTGCTCACTAACAATCAATAAGCCTTGCTCGTTAACCTCATGTACCGCGCCAGCTTGCGCCTTAAACTGTACAAACTGGAAACGCTCAAGCAACTCACCATGCTCATTGAGCAATAAGGTTTTTAACGGTATGGCTGTGCTTTTATCCATATGCAATTCAACGGCATAACGATGCTGATCGCGCGGTGCAAACAACAGGACTGCAGTGGCATGACCGGCCACTCGCGAATCGTTCAATACCCGCACATCATAAGAGTGCTGTAACTCTTGAATATGTAGCACAGTTGCAGGCCACATATCCACTGTAGCTAATTCGTCAGCCACAGCCGAACTCATACATGAGACACGGCCATCGATACGCATCATTTCATGCGCAGGACCATTGAGTTGCACAAAGCGCTCAAGTAACTGTCCCTGCGCATTCACTTGATGCCAGACTTGGTGAGTGGAAAAAGCCCCTTTGCGTTCATAGACAAAGGAGCCTTGATAGTTTTGCGCTCCCTGCGCACTCTGTAATCGCTGCAACCACTGCTCTGCAGTGTGTGCCTGCGTCGCAGCGAACACGTTACCCGTTAGCATCATCCCTAATACGACGCTAGAGCAAAGAGCTTTTACCAGCATCCGCTATTGACCTTCCAAACTGGCAGCCCGCGCATACGGCAGTCCGCTTTCGGTTTTATTCGCGCCTGTTTGCTGCGCATGTTGACGCATATAACTCGGCAAACGACGCTCATACCAAGCATCTTGACCATCTACAGCTTCGACAATAGGTGTTTTTTCACCTTGCGCGCTATAACTGGCAAGCACTACGGGTCGATCAGCTTGAGCATGAGTGCTTGCAGGCAAGCGCTGCTCGCTCTGCACCAGCATGGCTTCTTGCTGTAGCGAATCTTGATTGTAAAAACGCACACCACCCAACACAGCCAAAGTCACTGATGCAGCTACCGCCACACGTGTTAGCCACTGTAAATTCGTTTTCTTAGCTGCTGGCGTAACGGTCTCTTGCTGGTCGATTAATGGCGCTGACTCTTCGGCGTCAATGGCCGCCATAATGCTTGCAGACAAGTCAACTTGAGCATAGCTCGGCTCATTATGCATGGCAGCACGCGCAGCATGATAATGAGACCAATCAGCGCGCATCTGCGGATCATTAACGGCATTGAGTACTCGGCGCAACTCCATCTCATCAGCCTCATTATCCATCAAGGCTGAGAGCGACTGCTTAAGAATGTCTTGACTCATATTAGGATTCCTCTTTTATCGTGCGTTGCGCATTAGTCAGCGTTTTGCAACAGGGGCCGCAAAGCTTTATCAACAGCCTCACGTGCTCTAAATATGCGCGAACGCACTGTACCTACGGGGCACTGCATCACGGTTGCAATGTCCTCATAACTGAGACCTTCAAATTCCCGTAAAGTTAGCGCGCAACGTAAATCTTCTGGTAATTGCTTAATACTGCGCTGTACGGTTTCATCAATTTCATCACGCAGCATTAAACGCTCAGGGGATGCCATATCTTTGAGGGCATGATCGCCATCATAAAACTCAGCATCACTTGAATCCACATCACTACTGGGTGGGCGGCGATTGCGCGAAACCAAATAATTTTTTGCTGTATTAATAGCAATACGGTACAGCCATGTATAAAACGCACTGTCGCCACGAAAATTAGCCAGTGCTCGATAGGCCTTGATAAAAGCTTCTTGAGTCACGTCTTGCGCCTCATGGGGGTCATGCACAAAACGCACAACTAAACCCATAATTCGATTTTGATACTTTAAAACCAAAAGATCGAAAGCTCGCTTATCACCACTTTGTACACGTTTGACCAGCTGCTGATCATCATCTGCGGTCATGCAGCGTCTCCAATACAGACGCCTGTAACATTACTTTTCATAGCACATTGTGTTTGCGCCATAATTAACTCTCCACATTAAATATGTACAGCGGCACGTCTGGTGTCGATAAAAAGAACCATCACAGCAGCGCCCCGTTTTATTTAACTTTAACCTGTTTCTTTGAATGACGCGCAGTTTAATGTTGTATGCCACTATTGAGCCATCAAACAATTGAAAAGTTCCATCCATTTGGAAGTATTTTGCAAAGCCAACCAGCGCTATACTCATGCGCATCCTTGGAGTGGACCTTATTTATGAGCCAATCTTATCAATATGATGTTTTGATTATCGGCAGTGGCGCGGCAGGTTTAACCACAGCGCTCACCTTGCCCAACCATTTGTGCATTGCAGTACTCAGCAAAGGCGACTTATCCAGCGGCTCAACCTACTGGGCGCAAGGCGGTGTCGCTGGGGTACTCGATGATACCGATACCGTTGAATCGCATGTGCAAGACACCTTGATTGCTGGTGCTGGTTTATGTAATGAAGACGCCGTGCGTTTTACTGTTGAAAACAGTCGCAGTTCAATTGATTGGCTGATTGAGCAAGGTGTGCCCTTCACGCGTAACGACACCGATGATGTTCACTATGATTATCATCTCACCCGTGAAGGTGGCCACAGCCATCGCCGCATTATTCACGCGGCCGATGCCACAGGCGCGGCGATTTTTACGACATTACTTGCACGCGCGCGCCAGCACAGCAATATTCATTTAATTGAGCAGCAAGTGGCGGTTGACTTAATTATGGCTGGCAAGCTGGGCCGCGAGGGCAATGCTTGCTTGGGTGCCTATGTACTCAACCGCGCTACCGATGAAGTGGATACCTACGCCGCCCGTTTTACCGTCTTAGCCACCGGCGGTGCAGCTAAGGTCTACTTATATACCAGCAATCCAGACAGTGCCTGCGGTGATGGCATCGCTATGGCTTGGCGTGCCGGTTGCCGCGTGGGTAATTTAGAGTTTAATCAGTTTCACCCCACCTGCTTATACCACCCACAAGCGAAAAACTTTTTAATCACCGAAGCCTTACGCGGTGAAGGCGCCCACCTTAAGCTCCCTAATGGCGAGCGTTTTATGGCGCGCTTTGATAGCCGTGAAGAACTTGCACCACGCGATATTGTGGCCCGTGCCATTGACCATGAGATGAAGCGCTTAGGTATTGATTGTGTTTACTTGGATATCAGCCATAAATCCACTGAGTTTATTCAAGAACACTTCCCAACTGTCTATGAGCGCTGCCTGACCTTTGGTATCGATATCACCAAAGAACCCATTCCAGTGGTGCCCGCAGCGCACTATACCTGTGGTGGCGTGGTGGTTGACCAGCATGGTCATACCGATATCAACAACCTCTACGCCATTGGCGAGACCAGCTTTACCGGCCTGCACGGTGCCAACCGTATGGCCAGTAATTCTCTTTTGGAATGTTTTGTTTATGCCCGCTCTGCTGCCAACGACATCATCCAGCAAGACACTCAAGTGCCCATGCCTGAAGATTTGCCACAATGGGATGCCAGCTTAGTTACTGACTCAGATGAAGATGTGATTATTGCGCACAACTGGGATGAACTGCGGCGCTTTATGTGGGATTACGTTGGCATTGTCCGCACCAATAAACGCTTGCTGCGCGCGCTACATCGCGTACGTTTACTGCAATATGAGATTGATGAGTTTTACAGCAACTACCGCGTGAGTCGCGACCTGATCGAACTGCGCAATCTGGCTGTTGTGGCGGATCTAATTATTCGCTCCGCTATGCGGCGCAAAGAAAGTCGGGGCCTGCACTACACCTTAGACTACCCACAGCTGAGCGACTCAATTCAGGATACTATTTTACGGCCTGCCAGCGCCGGCGACTGAACTTCAGCTGCACGCGCAGGCGGCGATGGCTGTCCTGCGTTAAACTATCAAAAGGCACCAAGGCACTGCGGTAAAACCATTGATCAGGGTGGCGATAACGCAATAACACTAAAGCGGGTATAGCCATGCTGTCAGCGCGCAATTGCACTGGACGCCAACCGGCTTGACTGTTCCACATCTGCCAGCCTTGCGCTGTGTGTTTGAGCCCCATCCGCAACTGAGGTTGCTGCGCCTGATCGATGCGCCGCCACTGGGCATAGATCTGCAAAGCTAACAGCAACAGCAGCACACATTTAACACTGACAGCAATGGCTGCCAAAACAGCAGCCACACTTGCCAACACTAAAACACCAATAACCGCCCATGACAGCCTGATTGAAGGCTGCCAAAAGCACATAAAATGTTGTTTACGCAGGCTTGGCATGCTCTAAAACCAACCCAACAATACGCTTTAGATCGTCACTTTCTGGCTCGGCACGCAGCATGCACCAACCAAAAATATCTTGGTCTTCGCAATCGAGCAACATACGGTAACGTTCACGATCAGCTTCATCGAGCTTTAAGTACTGTTCTTCAACAAATGGCACCAGTAATTGATCCAGCTCCCACATGCCTCGGCGACTGTGCCAATAGAGACGTTTTACTTCAACTTCGATAGACATGGCGCACTCCAAATATTAGTAGATTCAGTATAAGACAAATTTAACAAAGTGGCATACGCTGACAAGAGGCTATTAGCACTCTATGATAGACGCATGCATTATTTAACAAGCGAGACGATCATGACTGGTTGTGCAAGTTTTACCCCATTAACCCACGAAGGCGTACTAGCTGTTCGTGGCCCTGACGCAAAAGCTTTTTTACAAGGTCAAGTAACCTGCAACCTTGCTTATATTAGCGATGAACGCAGCAGCCTCGGCGCCCGCTGCACGCCTAAAGGACGCATGTTATCAAGTTTTCGGGTGTTATTAGAAAATGATGGCTATTTATTAGCGATGGACACCGAAATTTTAGCGGCGCAACTGGCCGAACTGCAAAAGTATGCGGTATTTTCCAAATCCAAACTGACCGATGACAGCGCACTTTGGAGCCGTTTTGGCCTGTATCAAGGCGATGCTGCACTCAGCGCACTGGGCATTGATTTACCTAAGGAAGTCAACAGTACTGTGCATAGCAATCAAATGATCGCTATTCGCGTCTCCGACTTGCTCACTGAACTGTGGGTCAGCGCCGACGAAGGCCCCTGCCTGCGCAAGCGTTTACTTAACTTACTCCCCGAAGCACCGCTCAATACTTGGCTGCTAGGACAAATCCGTAGTGGTATTGGTCATGTCAGCATGCCGGTACGTGAGCAGTTTATTCCGCAAATGCTTAATTTACCGGCACTCGATGCAGTGAGCTTTAAAAAAGGCTGCTACACCGGACAAGAAATTGTTGCGCGCATGCAGTATTTGGGCAAACTCAAGCGCCATATGTATCACTTTAAAATGGCCGGTACTAATCTACCTGCACCAGGTACAGCTTTGCTATCACCTGTACATTCAAGTGCTGTCGGTGAAGTGGTCAGCGCGGCGCGCAGCGAACAAGGTATTGAACTGCTCGCCACAGCACTTGATGAAGCTGTGGGTGACGGGCGTATTTACTTAGAAGGCAACGAGCAAGCACTGCTTGAGCAACTTGAATTGCCCTACTTATTAGATACCGAACGCGAAATTTTGCGTTAACTTCGCTTTATATAACTGCTCACAGAAATAGTCACTTCTAAGCTAGACACAAACAGCAAAGATGGCTACCTTTAGGATGTGCTAGAGAGCACGATAAAAATTAAAAACCACCACATTAAGGATATATACCATGAAGAAAATTATTGCAGGTGCAATTTTAGCCACCGCATCATCTTTTACTTTCGCTGCTAGTGGTCCAGCAGGTTGCGGTTTAGGCTCAACAGTTATCTTCCCTGATGCTGATAAGTGGTATCAGCATGTTATGGCTGCCACCACCAACGGTACATCTGGCAACCAAACTTTTGGTATGACTTCCGGTACTTTAGGCTGTGAAGCTGCTAACGGCCCTTTAAAATCAGCTCAAATTTTTATTGATGAAAATATGGATCAACTGGCTGCAGATATTGCTGTTGGTCAAGGCGAAACTTTAGCCGCTTTAGCTGAAGTGATGGGTGTTCAAACTCAAGACACTGCAGCTTTTAATCGCGCCATGCAGTCTAACTTCGATGCAATGTTCAGCGCTGATGCAACTTCAGCAGCAACATTAGAAGCAATGACTTCTGCTATGGCCGCAGATATCAACCTACAGAAATATTTAGGTTAATTCACGCCTCCTGCATTTAAAGCCCGCTTCCTGCGGGCTTCTTTTATTGTCGCAATATAAAGGTTTTTAACATGATAGCTAGGTCTTTAATTGCTAGCTTTGTCTTTATGCCTTACGCTGTCGCTCAAGCTGCTCCGATACCACCCTTAGATCAACTCAAGCCTATTGCGCACAACCAGCAGTGGTCTCATCTTTTACATTATCGCAAGCATCCCTTTAGCGGGCGTTATATCAGTGAAAACGATAGTCCCAATTTCTTTTTAGCTAAAGATGGTAAAACCTCACTTGTAGCAGAATTGCAAGAAAACCTAGAACAATTTCTACTGACTGATACAGCTGACAATCAATCAGCGCAATGCAAATTTCCAGCACGCTATCATTGGGTTAAGCAACAACTGCCTGAGCTTTCATTTACAGATCAACCCTGTTCTGATCTAGAGCAATGGCGTAATGAGTTGGGCGCCGAATATTTAACCTTGGTTTTTCCTGCTTCGCATATCAACTCACCTTCTTCGATGTACGGTCATACTTTTATTCGTTTGGATAAAAAAGACCCTACAAGCAATAAACTGTTAGCTCACAGTGTGAATTTCGCAGCGAATGCCGACCCAGCAGATAATGAGTTTGTATTCTCTTGGAAAGGATTAACCGGAGGCTACCCAGGTGTAGTGTCGGTATTACCTTATTATGCGAAAACCAACGAATACTCGCATATGGAATACCGTGATATTTGGGAGTACCAACTGGATCTTAATAAAG
>DATERP010000177.1:0-3068 GCA_035271385.1 Thiopseudomonas sp.
CGCGTGGAATCTTTTTCAAAAATCAGCGCGATGTTTTTGCCTTGCAGGCGCTGCTGCTCAGTGCCTGCGTACTTCGCTGCTTTAAGATCGGCAGACAACTTCAGTAAAAAGCTGATTTCCTGAGGCGTGTAATCGCGTAACGTTAATAAGTCACGATTTTTAAGGTTGAAAGGCATGCATCTGCTCCTTAGTTAGCAGCTGGGTGAAAATGTGCAGCAAAAAAATGACATATTAAACAGCATCACGCACCGTTGGGCAGCTCATGCAACGACCGCCGCCACGTCCACGACCTAATTCAGCACCGGGAATGCATAACACCTCAATCCCTGCTGCAGCTAATGCCGCATTGGTATCATCATTACGGTCATAACCAATCACGACACCTGGGCTGAGCGCCAACACATTGTTGCCATCATTCCACTGCTCGCGCTCGCGTTCAGCAGGATGATCACCACCGGTTGCCACCACTTCTAAGGCGGCATAACCTAATACGTCAGCCACCACATCAAACATATGACGCGGGTCTTGAGTGAAAATATGTGACTTGCCGCTTTTATCAGGGCGCAGATCATAGCAAATCATTTCATCCGCGACTTCAGTAAATGCAGTGACAATATTGTCACCACAAAAAGTGAACACGGTATCCAGGTGCATCGCTGCGCGTGATTTAGGCATTTGGCAGGCCACCACACGATCCACTTCACCTTTAGCAAACAATGCGCGCGCCAATTGTCCGACTGCTTGCGGCGAACTGCGCTCACCCATACCCACGAGTACCGTGCGATTGCCCACTGGCATGATATCGCCACCTTCAAGGGTTGCCAGACCAAAATCTTGCAGCGGATCGCCCCACAACACTTCAACTTTACCGGCAAATTTCGGGTGGAATTTATAGACACCTGCGGTGAGCAATGTTTCTGGTTTGCGCGCATTCCAATACATCGGGTTGAGCGTCACGCCACCGTAAATCCACGCACTGTTATCACGGGTAAACAAAAAGTTCGGCAAGGGTGGCAGTACAAAACCATAGCGACCTAAATGATTACCAAACAAGCTCACCGGATTAAACGGCAGATCGCCCACTTCCAAGCCACCAATCAAATACTCAGACAGTTGCTCGCTGGGTAATTCATCCATCCAAGCACGCAGCTCAGAAACCATCCCCACGCCAATTTCATTCCAGGTAATGCGCTGATCCAGAATCCACTTGCGCCCTGCTGGGATAGCCAGTGTTTGCGCTAATAAATCATGGATATCTAAGACTTCAATACCACGCGCCTGCATCAGGCTGACAAACACATCGTGATCCTTTTGCGCCTGCTTGACCCAAAACACATCATCAAACAATAACGCATCGCAGTTCGACGGCGTTAAGCGACGATGAGCTAAACCTGGACGGCAGACAATCACCTGACGCAAGATGCCAGTTTCTGAGTGCACACCTAAAGTTACTTCAGACATAATTTATTCCTTAACAAAACATAAAAGCCGAGTCGGTTAGAGCAACGCACCCATACTGATGACGGCAGTGATAAACACCGTCAAAATCAGCAGCAGCGGCCAAATAAAGACCAACCATCGATCATAGGACACGCGACCAATCGCCAAACCACCCAGCACCACGGCAAAGGTTGGGTTGACCAAGTTGACTAAACCACTGGCCGACTGAAACGCGGTCACCACCAGCGCACGATCGACATGGGCAAAGTCAGCTAGGGGCGCCAGAATCGGCATCGACAACACAGCCAAACCCGATGACGACGGCACAAAGAAACTCATACCCACTTCAATCCAAAACATCAGATTGATAAAGGCCAACTCAGGTAAACCGCCCAAGGTCGTTTCTGCGCTATGCAAAATAGAATCGGCAATCATGCCCTGCTCCATAATCACCACAATACCGCGTGCTAAACCGACTACTAAAGCCACGCCGAGCAAATCACGCGCACCATCGACAAAGCTTTCTGTGAGCTTTTTCTCACCCAATCGCGCAATTAAACCAATTAAAATAGCGGCACCCATAAACAAGCCGCCCATTTGCGCCATCCACCAATCTTGCGATGACACGCCCCAGATCATCACCAAGAAGGTCAGAGCAAAAATAACCAGAGCCACACTTTGCGTGCCAGTTAAAGTGGCTTTGCTTAAGCCGTCATCGTGCTCTTGTAAAAAGTGCTCGCGGTGTGCATCCCACTGTTTAGCCACCACCGAACGTGATGGATCTTCTTTCACACGTTTGGCATAACGCATCACATAGATGGCACAGATCACCAAGCCACCAATCAGCAATACCAGACGCAAACCCAAACCATCAGTAAAAGGAATACTGGCTGCGTTGGCCGCAATCACAGTAGCAAAAGGGTTAATGGTTGAGCCCAGCACACCTATACCTGCACCCACCATAACGATGGCCACACCGGTCACCGCGTCATAGCCTGCAGAAATAATTACCGGAATTAAAATAGCGTAAAACGCCAGCGTCTCCTCCGCCATACCGTAGGTGGTACCGCCAAAGGCAAACAACGTCATCAAGATGGGAATCATCCACAGTTCACGCCCTTCCAAGCGGCGCATGGCACTGCGAATCCCTGTATCAATGGCGCCCGTGGCATTCATCACCCCTAAGAAACCACCGAGAAACAGCACAAACAGCGCCACATCAATGGCGTTCGCCACATAGCTGTCAGGATTATAAAAGCCCGCCGTCGGCGCCAGCATGACATCAACAAAACCTTGCGGTTTGGCCTCCACCACTTGATAAGTGCCTGGCACCGCGACTTCGCGCCCAACTTCCTCACTCATTACGCGATCATACTTACCCGCTGGAATGATCCAGGTCAGGGCAGCAACAAAAACGATCAGTAAGAAGAGAATGGTGTAGGCCGTAGGGAAACGCGAACTGAGGCTCGCCTGGGTAGATTGTGGTGGTGATTGCGGTTGTTGTGGTTGTTTTTTATCCGTCATGTCATGCGCTCCTAGCTTAGACTATGGTCATAGACTAAGAGCCTTAAATTAACGGCAATTGATCTAGATCAATGCATAGCAGAAAGACTTAAGGCTTAAAGCAC
>DATERP010000178.1:0-3496 GCA_035271385.1 Thiopseudomonas sp.
CGTATCATTAAAACGAAACACCGCACGGTTCATCGACTCCCAAGGATCTTCGTTTTCACCAAAATCCTGCCACTGCTCCTCGTCATACTTCTCATCAACGTCTTGCGCAATAGCCATGCTTGGCAAGGTTAAACAACCTGCGACTACAGCACCACCAAGCATACAACGCAGCGGCTGGGTTAAAAAAAGGCGCATCAAGCTCTCCACTTCTATTTCAATAAGTTACATAGCTTTTTTGCTGCTGCACCAGAAAACGCTGTGCAGCAGCAACATTGGATGTTACTGATCAGCAAATCGCCAACCGGTGCCATCTTTACCGTCTTCTAAAACGATACCCATCGCGGTGAGTTCGTCACGAATACGGTCTGATTCAGCCCACTCTTTATTTTGACGTGCCGCCAAACGCGCAGCAATCAGCGCCTCAACCTGCGCCGCATCCACCTTGTCAGAACCCGCTTGTAAAAACGCATTCGGCTCAAGTTGTAAAATACCCAACGCTGCGCCCAATTCACGCATCCGCGCGGCTAAACCTGCCGCTGCTGCTGGGTCTTGGCTAGCAAGGCGATTGACTTCGCGGGCCATTTCAAACAGCACAGAGCAGGCTTCTGGGGCGTTAAAATCATCGTCCATGGCTTTATTAAAGCGCTCAACAAAGGCTTCGCCACCGGCAGCAGGCGCAGTTTCAACACCTTTTAGGGTCAGATAAAAACGCTCAAGAGCCGACTTGGCTTCACGCAAGTTGTCTTCTGAGTAGTTAATCGCGCTGCGGTAATGACTGGACACCAATAAATAACGCACCACTTCAGGGTGATACTTTTCCAACACATCACGAATAGTGAAGAAGTTACCCAAGGATTTGGACATCTTCTCGCCATCGACACGCACCGCTCCAGCATGCATCCAAGTGGTGGCGTACTGTTTACCAGTGGCCGCTTCACTTTGTGCAATTTCGTTTTCATGGTGTGGGAAGACCAAGTCTGGACCGCCGCCATGAATATCAAAACTGTCACCCAAGCAGCAAGTGGACATCACTGAACACTCAATATGCCACCCCGGACGACCATTACCCCAAGGCGACTGCCAACTGGGCTCACCGGCTTTGGCGGCTTTCCATAGGACGAAATCCAGTGGATCTTCTTTGGCTTCATCCACTTCGATGCGCGCGCCGATCTTTAAATCTTTGATATTACGACGTGATAATTTGCCATAACCCTCAAACTTAGCCACGCGGTAATACACATCACCGTTAGCCGCCGCATAAGCAAAGCCTTTATCAATCAAAGTTTGGATCATCTTAAACATGCCGTCGATATGACCGGTGGCACGTGGTTCTTGATCAGGACGCAGCACATTAAGACGGCCTTCATCTTCATGCATCGCGGCAATCATACGCTCAACCAACTGCTCAAACGGCTCGTTGTTTTCTTGCGCACGACGGATGATTTTGTCGTCAATATCAGTGATATTGCGCACATAAGTCACCTCGTAACCACGGTGACGCAACCAGCGCGACACCACATCAAAGGCCACCATGACACGGGCATGGCCAATATGACAAAAGTCATACACGGTCATACCGCAGACATACATGCGCACATGCTTGCCTTCCAGCGGCTTGAGTGGCTCTTTGTGCTTAGTGAGCGTGTTGTAAATCGTTACAGTCATGCTTTACCCCATGAATCACGTAAGGTGACGGTGCGATTAAATACTAATGCGTCCGGCTTGCTATCAACGCTGTCTAAACAGAAGTAACCTTCACGCTCAAACTGGAAGCCCTCACCCACTTGCGCTTGCAGCAAGGATGGCTCAGCGCGGCAACCTTTTAACACCACTAATGACTCTGGGTTAACGTTATCTAGGAACGACTCGCTGATTTCGCCGTCAGCGTCTTTGTCTGGGTTAGGCGTGCTAAACAGGCGATCATACAAGCGCACTTCACACTCAACGCTTTGTGCAGCCGGTACCCAGTGAATCACGCCTTTAACTTTACGCCCTTCTGGGTTTTTACCTAAAGTTTCAGGATCGTATGAGCAATGCAATTCAGTGATATTACCCTGCGCATCACGAATCGCTTCGTCGGCACGAATCACATAGCTGCCGCGTAAACGCACTTCACCGCCCGGCACTAAACGCTTGTAGCCCTTAGGTGGAGTTTCTTCGTAGTCGCTGGCATCGATGTAGATTTCACGAGCAAAAGGCAATTCACGTGTACCCATCTCTTTCTTCGGGTGACGTGGCAACTGTAAAGTCAGCTCGGCATCTGCTGGGTAGTTGGTGATCACAACTTTGATCGGATTCAGTACACACATGGCGCGGGTTGCATTGCTATCCAAATCTTCACGAATGCAGAATTCCAGCATGCTTAAATCCACCACACCGCCGGCACGGTTCACGCCAATCATGTCGCAGAAATTACGAATGGATGCAGCAGTGTAACCACGACGACGGAAGCCGCTGATGGTCGACATACGCGGATCATCCCAACCTGTAACGTGATTCTCATCTACCAGCTGCTTGAGCTTGCGCTTACTGGTGACTGTGTAGTTAAGATTTAAGCGCGCAAATTCATACTGACGCGGCTTCGCTGGTACCGGTAACTGCTCTAAGAACCACTCATACAAAGGACGGTGATCTTCAAACTCCAAGGTACAGATGGAGTGCGTGATCTGCTCAATGGCATCGGACTGACCGTGAGTAAAGTCATAGCTGGGATAGATGCACCACTTATCACCGGTTTGGTGGTGATGCGCGTGACGGATACGGTACAGAATAGGATCACGTAGATTCATATTCGGTGAGGCCATATCAATCTTAGCGCGTAAAGCACGGGCACCATCTGGGAACTCGCCGGCACGCATGCGCGTGAGTAAATCTAAGTTTTCGCTGACGCTGCGCTCACGGAATGGACTGTTTTTACCTGGCTCAGTTAAGCTGCCACGGTATTCACGGCCTTGCTCAGGCGACAAGTCGCAAACAAATGCTTTACCCTGCTCAACCAAATGCACAGCCCATGCGTAGAGCTGCTCGAAGTAATCCGAGGCATAACGCACGTCACCGTCCCATTGAAAACCCAGCCAATTCACATCATCTTTAATGGCATCAATATACTCTTGCTCTTCTTTAGCAGGGTTGGTGTCATCAAAACGCAGATGACAGACCCCGCCTAAATCCTTAGCCATGCCAAAGTTTAGACAGATGGATTTAGCGTGACCAATATGCAAATAGCCATTGGGTTCAGGCGGGAAGCGCGTGACAATACGACTGTGCTTACCTGACTCTAAATCAGCTTCAAGAATAGGACGAAGAAAGTTCGCGGCGACATTAACGGAAGAATCAGACGTGCTCATGGGCTATAAAATACTCATTACTGCCTATTATGGGTAGGCTGGCTCAAATAAAGTGCTTATCATACCCGAACCTGCCAGCTCTCTGACAGGTCTATGACTTTTTAGCTTCTATGGATCAACTTAATGATTAAATTACACACCAATCACGG
>DATERP010000179.1:0-22165 GCA_035271385.1 Thiopseudomonas sp.
AAAGTTCAGCAGTAGCGTCAGTTGATTATCAGCCCACTCAGTCAAACTGGTGTAGGGCGGAATGGCGATATCAGCTTCAGCGAAACTGATTTTCAGAATAATCGCAAAGGGCAGCAGGAAGAACAGCAGCATCCAGAAAAACGGCACGCCAATCACTGCATGGCGGCCCTTGGGCAACATCCCGAGTAATTTATCGCGTACGGTCATGATTGGAATACCACGCCACTGTCATCGACCCAGTGCACATAGACTTCATCATCCCAAGTCGGACGCTTGACGTTACGTTCTGAGTTGGCAATGAACGCCTGAACAATGGTGCCTGAGGCAAGTTCAACGTGGTACACCGAGTGCCCGCCTAAATAGGCGATATCATGCACAATACCTTTGGCCCAGTTGTAGTCTTCATGCTCAAGGTCATCCGGCTTACCACTGCACAGCAAAAGTTTTTCTGGACGCAACGCAAAGGTCACCCGCTTATTCTCCGCCAAACTGGTAATACCGTGGCCGATGTAAATCGGACGCTCCAACTGAGGACAAATAATCACCGCGTGATCCGAATCATCGGTAATGATTTCGCCATCAAATAAATTGACGTTACCAATAAATTCGCAAACTAAACGACTGGCTGGCGTCTCATAAATATCCATCGGACTACCCACTTGGGCAATCCAGCCTTGGTGCATAATGGCGATACGCTCAGCCATAGTCATAGCTTCTTCTTGATCGTGAGTGACCATGACACAGGTCACGCCCACGCGTTCAATAATCTCAACCAACTCCAATTGCATTTGTGAGCGCAGCTTTTTATCCAAAGCACCCATCGGCTCATCGAGCAGCAATAACTTAGGACGCTTAGCCAAAGAACGTGCCAAAGCAACACGTTGACGCTGACCACCGGATAACTGATGCGGTTTACGCTTGGCATATTTAGTCATATGCACCAGCTTCAGCATTTCCTCAACTCGCTGATTAATTTCTTCTTTGCTCAGGCTGTCTTGCTTTAAGCCAAAAGCAATATTTTGCTCAACACTCATATGCGGAAATAAAGCATAAGACTGGAACATCATATTAATCGGGCGCTCATAGGGCGGCATATGAGTGATATCCACGCCATCCAAAATGATGCGGCCTTCAGTCGGCGTTTCAAAACCAGCCAACATCCTTAGCAAAGTTGATTTACCTGAACCTGAGCCACCGAGCAGGGCAAAAATTTCGCCTTTATTAATTTTCAGCGAAACTTCGTCCACCGCTAGGGTGTCATCAAAGTACTTGGTGACGCGCTCAATATTTACTAAGACGTCTTTGGGCTTTTGCAAGTTAGCAAGTGCTTTCTTGTACGCGCCTGAGGCTATTGCCATAGAGTTCTCCAAATGCAGAAAGCCCAGCCTTGGGGCTGAGCTTTATAGCTTATTAACAGGTGGTTATTTTCCAGATTTAAAGCGTGTCCAGCTACGAGTTTTTATGCGCTGCACATTACTAGGTAATGGCTTAGAGACAAACAAGTTGTCCAAGACGGCTTGGTCTGGGTACACGGCTGGATTATTACGTACGTCTTCGTCCATCAATTCATCCGCATAGCGATTGGGGTTAGCATAACCCACATAATCACTGACCTGAGCAATCACTGCAGGTTCGAGCAAATAATTAATAAAAGCATGCGCTTCTTCAATATTTTTAGCATCCGCTGGAATGGCCATCATGTCGAACCATAGGTTACCACCTTCTTTAGGGATACTGTATGCCACGCGCACGCCCTGGCCTGCTTCATCCGCACGATCAGCGGCTTGCAGCACATCACCCGAGAAGCCCGCCGCCACACAAATATTGCCATTGGCAAGGTCGCCTACATATTTAGACGAATGGAAATAAGTGACATAGGGACGCACTAATGCCAACTTTTTTTCTGCCGCTTTATAATCAGCAGATTTATGGCTATTAGGGTCAAGACCTAAGTAATTGAGCATGGCCGGCAGCATTTCATCGGCTGAATCCAAAAAGGCCACACCACAGGTGCTCAGTTTTTTCATATTCTCAGGCTCAAATAACACTGCCCAAGAATCAATGCTATCCACACCTAAGACTTCTTTAACTTTATCGACGTTGTAACCAATGCCATTGGTGCCCCATAAATACGGCACAGCATATTGATTACCCGGATCATTGACCGCGACTTGCGCCATCAATTGTGGATCTAAATTATCCCAATTAGGTAACAGCTTTTTATCAAGCTTAGCAAAGGCACCGGCTTGTACTTGGCGGGCTAAAAAATGATCAGAAGGTACCACTACGTCATAACCACTGCGCCCTGCTAACAACTTACCTTCCAAAGCTTCATTGGAATCAAACACGTCATACAGCACTTGCGTCTGTGTTTGTGCGGTAAAAGCTTCTAGCACTGGCTTACTAATATAGTCAGACCAGTTGTACACATGAACTTTTGTATCAGCGTAGGCCACTGAGCTGAATGCAATTCCTGTCGCGAGCGCCCATGCAGCACCCTGTATCAATTTAGGCAATAACCTATCCTCCAGCATTAAACATAGATTGCCTGGGCAACCCACAAGGTTGATATCAATAACAGCGTATCAGTCAGCATTTTTATAGACTGACTGATACGCGGCGGTGCTTATTTACCTGATTTGATTTTGGTCCAACTGCGCGTCATCACACGCTGAGTTTTCGCTGGTAAATCAGGGAAAGTGTAGAGCTTGCTCATCACCTCGGCAGTTGGGTAAATGCCTGGATCAGTACGAATTGCCTCGTCCACTAAGGGCGTAGCTTTATCGTTAGCATTAGGGAACTGCAGGTAGTTGGTTAAATCAGCCATCACCTGCGGCTCGAGTAAGTAGTTAATAAACTCATGCGCTTCTTTGACGTTTTTGGCATCGGCTGGAATGGCCACCATATCAAAGAAAGTACCTGCACCTTCCTTGGGGATTTGATACGCCAGTTTTACCTTGTCGCCTGCTTCTTCAGCGCGCGATTTACTTTGGTACAGGTCGCCTGAGTAACCAATGGCCATACAGATATTGCCGCTGGCTAAGTCAGAGATGTACTTAGAAGAGTGGAAATACGTCACATAGGGACGGATTTTCAGCAGTAAGTCTTCTGCCTGCTTCAGGTCTTCAGGCTTGAGACTATCCACTGGTAGGCCTAAGTAGTGCATAGCGGTTGGAATAATTTCGCTGGGCGAATCCAAGATAGCTACACCGCACTCATGCAGTTTTTTTAAGTTTTCCGGCTTAAAGATCAGGTCCCAAGAATCCACTGGCTGGTCACCAATCGCAGCTTTAACTTTAGCTACGTTATAGCCCATACCAATCGAGCCCCACATATAGGGCAGCGAGTACTGGTTGCCCGGGTCACTGACTTCTAGCGTGTGCAACAAATCTTTATTGAGGTTTTCCCACAATGGCAGCTGGGTTTTATCCAGCTTTTGGTAGACACCCGCTTTGATTTGCTTAGCCAAAAAAGGATTGGATGGCACAACAATATCGTAACCTGAACCGCCCGAGAGCAATTTCGCTTCGAGCACTTCGTTACTGTCGTACACATCAAAAATCACTTTGATGCCACTTTTCTTTTCAAAATTGCTAATGGTGTTGGGTGCGACATAGTCAGACCAGTTGTACACATTCAGTACACGCTGCTGGTCAGCTTGTGCTGATGCAATCACAGCCATGCCGACAGCGGCGGCCAATAACATTTGCTTAGTTTTTTTCACGCGCATAGCTCCTTTAAATCATAAAGTTAATCAAGTAAATGCGCGTCACCGCCGCGCGATGCGAAGTCTGGCAAGGTCTGCATCAGGACTCAAGATATAAAGGCTGATTTCGTGTTTTATTCTGTAAATAATCACTGAAAATATGGTGAACGCAGCATACTCAAGTACCAACTTAACACATTGAGCCTCATTGGGCTGTGCTGCCTATTAAACAAAGCCACAGACACAAGCTAAAGGTTAGATTAATTAAGCCTCTGGCAATATTAAAGCCTGGGGTAAAGTTTTTATTTTATAGCCAGATGGCATCAGGGTTATAGCCTATGCGTTGCTCTCTAATAGCCTAGGAAACCAGTGCTAAACAGCATCACAGATGCATCTTCTTTGACATCCTCCCCGACCTAAAGTGCGAGGTATTTCGCGCAAAACCTGATAATTTATTTAAGCTTGGATTAAGCTACTATTGTGTTTGACTCAAATACGCAAATGGATGCAATTTAGCCAAACCTCCTGCAGGATACTGATTCTGACGGCGGTGTTGCCATCCTACCGAGTCACAATATTTTACTTGGTGGTGAATTTACTCACTGCACGACCCAGCAGCAACCCGAGTCATAAATAGGGATATGTTGCGATAAAGGAGAGACCCTGATGAAGAACCTAATGATTGGCGGCTTAGCTGCTATGTTTTTAACTGCGAGCTTAAGCGCTAGCGCACAAGTTGATCCTGAAGATCAAATTAAATACCGTAAGGCTGGCTACAGCTTTATGAGCTGGAACATGGGCAAAATTAAAGCCATGGCCATTGACGAAAGCGTTGCTTGGGATCCAGCACAAGTACAAGCAGCGGCCAATAGCATTGCTGCTACCGCAAACTCAGGTATGGGCGCGCTGTTTGGCCCTGGCACTGAGAAAAGCATTGGCGATACCAAAACACGCGTTAAGCCAGAAATGTTTACTGACCGTGAAGGCGTGACCAAAGTTGGTATCGCTTTCAACAAAGCAGCGAACGAATTAGCTGCTGCCGCTGAGACTGGCGACAAAGCACAAATCGTTGCTGCATTTGGCGCTGCTGGTAAAAGCTGCAAAGGTTGCCACGACAAATACCGCATGGACTAAGCTGCTCACCAGCACTTTAGTGTGATGCAAAAAGGTCGCCGACTCTAATCTAGAATCGGCGACCTTTTTTATTGCCTGTCATTGTATAGCCTTACCAAGCGGGTGCAGAGACCGGCGCTGGTGGTGGCTTACTTTGCCACTCACCTGAGGCTAAATAGACTGCACCTAAGGCAATCGCTAAGGCGCATGCAAAAGCTAACCAATGCCCGCCTTGAGCTGGTTTTTGCTCTGGATGCTCTTGTTCAGTGGTGCCCGTAATCATCGGCTTGACTAGATTGTGCTTTTTGATCACCGCATGCAGAACAATGGCCAAAATATGCACGCTAATCAGAGCAATAATAATCCAGAAACCGAGCTTATGCAGACTGGTAATCTCAGCACTGAGGCTGCTGCTGACCAATTTATATAAAGGTCCAGTGAAGGCAATATCATCATTGGTAAACAGGCCGCTCACCGCCTGCCAGCTCAGCATACCCAGCATGGCAAACACCGATAACACACCCAAAGGGTTATGGCCTAGCTGTCGCCAATCACCGCGCAAGTACTGCGGCAAAGCAAGCAATGAGCAGAGCAAGGTGGATAAGCGCGCATAAGTTGAGCCTAACAATAACCAAGCCAAGCGAAAGCTCAGCAAACCAATGATGGCTAAACCCGCTCGCGCATGCCAATCAATCAAACCGCCACCGGCCCACCCCGTATATAAAGCGGTCGTGACACTGATCACCAATAACCAATGAAAAATTCGTAATGGCCCATCCCAGACGCGTATTTTTTGTCCCATAGTTTGCCCCTTATCCTGTGACTCAGACACAGTATTATTTAACAAAAATAACTTTAAAAATTCTCTGGCGTCTTAGCTTTTTCCCGCGCTGTTTCTTGAGTAATCAAACCCTGACTGACTAAGCCTTTTAAACAGCTGTCTAAAGTCTGCATACCTAAAGCGCCACCGGTTTGAATGGCTGAATACATTTGCGCCACTTTATCTTCGCGGATCAAGTTACGAATCGCCAAAGTACCCAACATAATTTCATGCGCAGCCACACGCCCACCGCCAATCTTCTTCAACAGCACTTGCGAAATCACTGCTTGTAAAGACTCAGACAGCATCGAGCGCACCATAGGTTTCTCGTCCGCAGGGAACACATCCACAATACGGTCAATGGTCTTGGCCGCAGATGTAGTATGCAAGGTACCAAAGACTAGGTGCCCGGTTTCCGCAGCTGTCAGAGCCAAACGAATGGTTTCTAAGTCACGCAACTCACCGACAAAAATCACATCAGGGTCTTCACGCAAGGCAGAACGCAAGGCTTGGTTAAAGCTGTGGGTATCACGGTGCACTTCACGCTGGTTAATCAGGCTTTTTTTCGATTCATGTACAAACTCAATCGGGTCTTCTACGGTGAGAATATGTTGATACTTGGTTGAGTTGAGGTAATCGATCATCGCCGCTAATGTTGTGGATTTACCCGAGCCCGTCGGGCCTGCGACTAAAATCAAACCACGCGGCCTATCGGCCACATCACGAAACACCTTACCTAAACCTAAATCTTCTATCGTTAAAACTTTAGATGGGATGGTACGAAAGACCGCCGCCGCACCACGATTTTGATGGAAGGCATTCACACGAAAGCGCGCAATACCTGGCACTTCAAAAGAAAAGTCAGTCTCTAAAAACTCTTCATAATCCTTGCGCTGCTTGTCGTTCATAATGTCATAAATCAAATCATGAACTTGTTTCTGATCCATCGCTGGCAAGTTGATGCGACGCACATCTCCGTCCACACGGATCATCGGCGGCAAGCCCGCAGATAAATGTAAGTCTGATGCGCCTTGTTTCGCGCCAAATGCCAACAGTTCAGTAATATCCATAACATTCCCCAAGGTTCAGCAAGCCATTGCATCGCGGTATTTGCTAGCGATATACAGCAGGTTATAAATGCTGCATACGATAGCAGACAATAATCAGTAAACTGCCATCACACGCAAGAAAAGAGCCTTTAAGCACAACGCAGGCATCCAGCAACAAGAGCAAAACAGCCCAGCACCATTTTAATCACCGACAAGCGCCACTGTATTTTGCGCAAATAACTAAATTGCAGCACAATCTGCAGGTATATTTAAGCAGCGCATGCAACAATTCAATTAAACCTATAGTTTATACCACTATATTTTGCAGTATTAACGCTAGAGGAGCTTCACCACGTGGGTAACACACAGATTACGTTTATCGGAGCTGGCAATATGGCAGCCAGCATCATTGGTGGTTTATGCAAGCAAGGCGTACCAGCGGCGATGATTCGCGCCAGCGATCCAGGTATCGCACAACTTGAAGCGTTACACAGCCAATACGGCGTGCAGACCTTTAATGAAAATGGCTTAGCTGTCCAAGATGCCGATATCATCGTCCTCGCTGTGAAGCCCCAAGTGATGCGCCACGTGTGTGAGCAGTTAGCCCCCTTTATTAACCCGCAACAACTGATCATTTCGATTGCTGCCGGCGTAACCTGCCACAGCCTCAGCCAATGGCTGGGTGTGCAAAGTATTGTGCGCTGCATGCCCAACACTCCAGCTCTGATTCAGCAGGGCGTGAGTGGCTTATATGCGATGGAGCAAGTGTCTGCCCTGCAGCGTGAGCAAGCTGAGCAGCTGTTATCAGCCGTGGGCTTAGCCGTATGGCTGGACACTGAGCAATTAATTGATGCCGTGACTGCGGTATCTGGCAGTGGCCCTGCGTATTTCTTTTTGCTGATTGAAGCCATGACCCAAGCCGGTGTTAAGCTGGGTTTGCCGCAAGCAACCGCTGCACAATTGGCACAATATACTGCGCAAGGCGCTTCCACTATGGCCTGTCAAAGCAGCCTAGACGCTGCACAACTGCGCCAACAAGTCACCTCGCCGAACGGCACCACAGAGGCGGCGATTAACACCTTCCAAGCCGGTGGCTTTAGTGAGTTGGTTGAAGCTGCAGTACGCAGCGCGGCCAACCGCTCCCATGAACTTGCTCAACAACTTAGCGAATAAGAGGCCCCTATGTCAGGACTGACTGAAGCATTTATTTATATTCTGCAAACGCTGGGCCAACTGTACTTAATGGTTGCCCTGCTGCGTTTTATTCTGCAACTGGTGCGGGCGGATTTTTATAATCCACTGTGCCAATTTACCGTTAAAGCCACACAGCCATTACTGGCACCGCTGCGCCGGGTCATTCCCAGCGTGGCTGGCATTGATTTAGCGGGATTGGTACTGGTATTGGTTCTGCAGTTTGCACTCATTAGCATTGTGCTTGCCCTTGTGGGTCTGCCGATTATGCAGTTGCTGCCAAACATTTTAGCCTGGAGCTTAATTTCAGTTGCAGGTTTATTTTTAAAGATTTTCTTCTTTGCCTTAATTATTAGCGTGATTTTATCTTGGGTGGCACCCGGCAGTAACAATCCCGGTGCACAACTGACCTATCAAATTTGCGAGCCCCTCCTAGCGCAAATTCGTCGCCTTTTGCCTGACCTTGGCGGTATTGATATTTCACCTATTTTCGCTTTTATTGCGATTAATTTATTAGAACGTTTTGTCTTAGGTAATTTAGCCATCAGCACCGGGCTAACTGGCGAAATACGTGCTTTGGTGAGCCCATTCTTATGAGCCAATATGTGCGCTGGGATGGCGATGACTTGATTTTATTCTGTCATTTGCAACCGGGTGCCAAACGCAGTGAATTTGCCGGTGAGCACGGTGAGCGGATTAAAATTCGCCTCAATGCGCCGCCGGTGGACGGTAAAGCTAATACGCAACTGATTACTTTTTTAAGCAAAGCTTTTGCCGTCCCTAAACATGCTGTACAGATTGAAAGTGGCGAATTATCGCGCCAAAAGCGTGTGCGTATTACTGCACCTAACCAGTTTCCCGATGCAGTTGAGTTTGCTCACTTAGCAACTTAAAATTGACTGCATTACAGATGTAAGCCCATAAGTTTCTAGCCTCAATCGTCGCCAAACATGCAGGCGCTGACTACTCAAAACCCTATGAGCCGTCAATACCCGTGCAATACTGCATACGACTTGCCGCGACTGGCTAGGCTCTTTAGACTGCGTCTCTTACTTTGGAGAGAGTTGCCGTGTCTTCCGTGTTTCCTATAGATTCTGTCGGTTTGGTCAAGCCGCAAGTAGCGTCTTTTGATCAGCCTCTGCAATTAGCCTGCGGTCGTACACTCGACGAATACGAGTTGGTGTATGAAACCTATGGTGAGCTCAATGCCGCTGCCAGCAATGCGGTACTGATTTGTCATGCGCTATCAGGCACTCATCATGCGGCCGGTTACCATCATACTGATGATCGCAAGCCCGGTTGGTGGGATACCTGCATTGGTCCGGGCAAGCCCATCGATACCAATAAGTTTTTTGTTGTAGCACTCAACAACTTAGGCGGCTGCCACGGCTCCACTGGACCCAATACCATCAACCCGAAAACCGGCAAGGTGTATGGGGCAAATTTTCCGATGGTCACAGTGGAAGACTGGGTACATACCCAAGCCCGTCTTGCTGATCGTTTAGGTATTGAGCAATGGGCGGCAGTGGTCGGTGGCAGTCTCGGCGGCATGCAAGCGCTGCAATGGACTATCAGTTACCCAGAGCGTATTCGTAACTGCATCTCCATTGCTGCAGCACCACGCTTATCAGCGCAAAATATTGCCTTTAATGAAGTGGCTCGCCAAGCCATTATTACCGACCCTGATTTCCATGCTGGCAACTTTACCGATGAAGGCACCATCCCCAAACGTGGCTTATCATTAGCACGCATGGTGGGACATATCACTTATTTATCTGATGACTCAATGGGCGAGAAATTTGGCCGCGAGTTAAAAGCTGAGCGCCTCAATTATGATTTTCATAATGTTGAGTTCCAAGTCGAAAGCTATTTGCGCTATCAAGGCGAGCAGTTCTCCAACAGTTTTGATGCCAATACTTACCTGCTCATGACTAAAGCCTTGGATTACTTTGATCCAGCAGCGGCACACGGCGGCGATTTATCGGCAACCTTTGCCCAGGCTAAGGCTAATTTCTATCTGATTTCTTTCACCACGGACTGGCGTTTCTCCCCTGCGCGCTCTAAAGAAATTGTCGATGCGTTGGTGGATGCCAAGAAAAACGTTTCTTATTTAGATATTGATGCCCCACAAGGGCATGATGCGTTTTTGATGCCGATCCCACGTTACCTGCAAGCATTTGGCGGTTATATGAACCGCATCAGTGTGTGAGGCACTTATGAGAGCAGATTTAGAAATTATTCAACAATGGATTCCGGCCAACAGCCGCGTGCTAGATTTAGGCTGCGGTAATGGTGAGCTTCTCTCTTGGTTGCAAGAGCATAGAAATGTGACCGGTTACGGTTTAGAAATTGATCCTGACAATATTGCTGCCTGCATTGATAAGGGCGTCAATGTCATTGAGCAAAATCTAGACTTAGGCTTAGGTAACTTTGCCGATGACAGCTTTGATGTAGTGGTGATGACCCAAGCCCTGCAAGTGGTGCATTACCCCGATAAAATCTTGCAAGAAATGCTCCGTGTTGGTCGCACTTGCATTATCACCTTCCCCAACTTTGGGCACTGGCGCTGCCGCTGGTACTTAGCCCGTCACGGCCGGATGCCGGTCTCAGATTTTTTACCTTACACCTGGTACAACACACCTAATATTCATTTTTGTACTTTTGCTGATTTTGAAGCATTGTGTAGCGACATGCAGATGACAGTCCTCGATCGTCTGGCGGTGGATCGTGATCATCAGCACAACCTTGGCAATCGAATTTGGCCCAACTTGCTCGGTGAAATCGGTATTTACCGCGTCACCGGTGCTAATGCTCGTTAACTGATGGAGTTTTTCCTATGCGTTATTTATTAGCTCTAAGCTTAAGTTTCTTCATGGCGTTTGCTGCTCACGCTGAGCGCAAACAAAGCTATGGCGCGCTAGATGTGCATTACAACATCTTCAGCTCAACCTTTTTACAACCTGATACGGCACGTGCCGTTGGTCTCAATCGCAGTAAAAATCAGGCCGTACTCAATGTTTCGATGGTCAAAGGCGCTAAAGGCCAAAAAGGCTCAGTCGTCGGTAGTTTTAAAAACCTCTTAGGTCAAAATCAAGTCCTGACCTTTAAAGAAGTGGATGAAGGCGATGCGGTCTATTACTTGGCGCAATTTGCCATTACCGGCCAAGAAGTGCTGCGCTTTGACCTGCAACTCACTGACGCTGAAGGCAAAACCCACGTATTGAAATTCAATCAAGAAGTGTTTCCTGACTTATGAAAGAAATCGTTCTCGCCAGCCATAACGCCGGCAAACTACGTGAGCTGCAAGCCTTACTCGGTGATAGTGTAAAAATTCGCTCAATCAGCGAATTTAGTGAGATTGAGCCTGAAGAAACCGGCTTAACTTTTATTGAAAATGCCATCTTAAAGGCGCGTAACGCATGTCGCATTTCCGGCCTGCCTGCGCTGGCGGATGACTCAGGTCTCACTGTGGACTATCTCAATGGTGCGCCGGGTATTTACTCAGCGCGCTACAGCCTCACCGGTGGTGACGCCGGTAATAACCGTAAACTGCTTGAAACCTTAGAAGGCGTGCCTGATGAGCAGCGTGGCGGGCAGTTTATTTGTGTGTTGGCGTTATTGCAGCATGCTGAAGACCCACTACCCATCATCTGTGAAGGTCGTTGGCAAGGACGTATTTTGCATGCACCACAAGGCGAAAACGGTTTTGGCTACGATCCGCTATTTTATGTCGCTGAGCATCAATGCAGTAGTGCTGAGCTGCCCAACGCGATCAAAAACCAGATCAGTCACCGCGCACGCGCAATGCAGTTACTCAAACAACAACTGTCCTTATGAGCTTGATTGCATCTGATTTAAGCACGCAGCGCCCTTTGGAAAACGGTTTTCAACTGCCTCCTCTGGCGCTGTACGTGCATATCCCTTGGTGCATTCGTAAATGCCCTTATTGCGATTTCAACTCACATGCGGCCACGCCTGAGTTACCCGAAGCTGAATATGTCACAGCGGTACTGGCAGACTTAGATGCTGATGTAGTGCATGCGCATGGTCGTCCACTCACATCAATATTTTTTGGTGGCGGCACGCCAAGCTTGTTTTCAGCTCAGGCTCTGCAAGCTTTGCTGGCCGGCATTGAGCAGCGTATTGCGTTTAGCCCAGATATTGAAATTACCTTAGAAGCCAACCCTGGCACCTTTGAGCAAGAAAAATTTGCGGCCTATCGAGCCATGGGCATTAACCGCCTATCCATTGGTATTCAAAGCTTTGCTGACACTAAGCTCGAAGCTTTAGGCCGCGTGCATTCAGGTACAGAAGCCATTGCGGCGATTGCCATGGCACGCAAGGCTGGCTTTGATAATTTCAATTTAGATTTAATGCACGGTTTGCCCGATCAATCACCTGCAGAGGCTTTAGCGGATCTGCAAACAGCCATTGATCTCGCCCCCACGCATCTGTCGTGGTATCAGCTGACCATGGAGCCCAATACCGTTTTCTGGAGCAAGCCACCACTGTTGCCAGAAGATGATGTGCTCTGGGATATTCAAGAAGCCGGCCAAGCTTTGTTAGCGCAACATGGTTATAAGCAATATGAAGTTTCCGCTTATGCGCGTGCCGATCAGGTTGCGTTACATAACGTCAACTACTGGTCCTTTGGTGATTTTATCGGAATTGGTGCCGGTGCACATGGCAAGGTCAGCGATCCTAGCGGACGCATCCAGCGCACCTGGAAAACCCGACAACCAGCTGATTATCTCAATCCAGACACACCCTTCTTAGCCGGCAGCAATACTTTACCTGCTGCGGACTTACCCTTTGAGTTTCTAATGAACGCTCTGCGCCTGACTGATGGCGTTGCACTTGGACTCTTTAGCCAACGTACCGGCTTGCCCTTGAGCGCCTTACAGGCTGGCCTAGAGCAGGCACAGCAGCGCGGTTTATTGTCTGATGATCCGCAGCGCTTAGCCGCCAGTGCACAAGGCCAGCTGTTTTTAAATGATTTACTGCAGATTTTTCTCGAAGCAGACGGCTAAACATGCCGCCAACAGGGAGTTGTTATGGATACGTTGCTTGATTTAGTGCTTAGTGCCTCTAAGTGGACACGCTTACATTTGAGCGATATCAGCTTGGCGATTATTGCTAGCGCGCTGGTGCTCTTTGGCCCGACATTAAATGCTTGGGTGCGTGGTCAAATTGGGCATATGAATACGGCGATTCGGACGCTGTGTTTTGCTCTGGTGTGTACCATAGGTTACGGCGCGGCGATGATTTATCTACCGCCAGTGCTAATGAGCAGTTTTGCACATCTCAACAACTACAGCTTGGCACCGGTGTTAGTGATGATTTTTATTCTAATCGGTATTTTAGCGGATCGTAATTAAAGCCCTGTGGCTAGGCTGTTAAGCGTTACTAGCTTCTCAGCTATGCCTAGCTAAAATCTCACACAACAATCAGGGTAGCAGCCAACACACAGCCTAGGCGCTACCCAATACAAGCCCACTGCAGTGCGAATCAGTCAACACGCTCAAATTTCAAGTCCCACACACCGTGACCTAAACGCTCACCACGGCGTTCAAACTTAGTCACTGGACGCTCGGCTGGGCGTGGCACTGAAGTTTGATCTTCAGACAAGTTCACAAAGCCCGGCGCAACATTAAGCACTTCCAGCATATGCTCGGTGTACTGCTCCCAGTCTGTTGCTAGATGGAAGATACCGCCCACTTTCAATTTGCTGCGCACCAACTGCGCAAACTCAGGCTGTACGATACGGCGTTTATGATGACGACTTTTGTGCCATGGATCAGGAAAGAACAGCATCAAACGATCTAAGCTGGCATCGGCAACACACTGCTTGAGTACTTCCAATGCATCACAACTGTAAACGCGCACGTTAGTCACATTTTCAGTCAGCAAGCTATTGAGCAATGAACCCACACCCGGACGGTGCACTTCAATGCCGATAAAGTCTTGCTCAGGTGCAGCTTTAGCCATTTCCAGTAAGGATTGCCCCATACCGAAACCAATTTCTAAGGTGCGCGGCGCTTGACGACCAAAGATCTGATCAAAATCCTGTGGGCCATCGGCAAGCAATAAACCAAACTTAGGCCAGCCCTCATCTAAACCACGTTGTTGCCCGTCAGTCATACGACCAGCGCGCATTACATAACTTTTAATTTCACGGCGGCGCACAGGTAATGCTTCACCTGTGATCAGATCGTCTGTCATGGGAATCCTATCTAAAGAAATGCCATGACTGCACAGAGTGCACAGCCATGGTTGAACTATCGTACTTAACCAATCATGCCTTCAAGCGGTGAAGAGGCACTGGCGTAGAGTTTTTTCGGCATACGTCCCGCTAAGTAAGCTAAACGACCCGCTTCAATCGCATGCCGCATCGCTTGCGCCATTAAAATCGGTTGTTGAGCATTAGCAATCGCACTGTTCATCAATACCGCAGCACAACCCATTTCCATCGCAATCGTCGCATCCGAAGCGGTACCCACACCGGCATCCACTAGCACTGGAACCTTGGCTTCTTCGAGAATAATACGCAGGTTATAGGGGTTACAAATACCTAGACCGGTACCAATCAAGCCAGCCAACGGCATCACTGCCACACAACCAATGGCCTCGAGCTCACGGGCGATAATGGGGTCATCACTGGTATAGACCATCACATCAAAGCCTTCATCCACTAACACTTTAGCGGCGTGCAGGGTTTCTACGACGTTAGGGAATAAGGTTTTTTGATCAGCTAAAATTTCCAACTTAACCAGATTGCGGCCACCTAATAGCTCTCGCGCTAAGCGGCAGGTACGGATCGCCGATTCGGCATCGTAGCAACCAGCGGTATTGGGCAAAATGGTATAGCGATCAGGGCTGATCACATCCAGTAAATTGGGCTCGTTTTGGTTTTGACCAATATTAGTACGGCGCACAGCAACAGTAACAATTTCAGCACCGGAAGCAGCAATGGCTAACCCGGTTTCTTCCATATCTTTGTACTTACCCGTGCCCACCAGCAAACGTGATGAGTAGGTTTTTCCCGCGATAGTAAAGGGGTGATCTGTACGTATAACGCTCATCTAAAGCCTCTCTGAGTCAGTAAAAGACGGTCAGCCAAGACTAACCACCACCAATCGCATGTACGATTTCCAGCGCATCGCCCTCTTTAAGGAGCGTGGTTTCGTACAAGCTGCGTGGCACAATTTCGAAGTTTAACTCGACGGCAACGCGGCGCCCTGCTAACTGCAGATGCTCAAGCAAACCTGCCACACTGAGCGTTTCGCTTAATGCGTAGGCCTCACCATTCAACTGAATATGCATAACACAACCGTGAAATTCCGAAGGGTTTGTATTTTAGCGGGTTCATCACCCGATCACCAAATATTTACGCTTTACGCAATGCTGAGTACGCAACAGCACACCACCCGATAATTAAAAACGTACCGCCAATCGGCGTAATAAAGCCGGGCTGCAGCGGCGTCAACACTAAGACATACAAGCTGCCAGAAAATAACACAATGCCCAGAGTAAAACACACTGCTGCCACGCTTAAAGCACCTGATGCAGACTGCTGTGCCAATACCGCAACCAACAATAACGCCAAAGCATGCATAAACTGGTACTGCACACCGGTTTGCAAAACCGCCAAGTACTCAGCACTGAGTGTGTGTTTTAAACCATGTGCAGCAAATGCACCGAGCAAAACTGCCACAGCACCCAACACCGCAGCTATAAAAACCCAATAACGCATCCTAATCTCTCCACAATCTAACTACGCTGGTTATACTCTCATACCTTGTAAATCAGGTTAGAGTTATGTTTGCTAAAGTACTGCGCAAAATCTCATGGGCGGTTTTCACCTTATTGGCTGTGAGCATCCTGTTAGTGCTCTCACTACGCTGGGTTAATCCACCCGCTAGCGCACTGATGATTGAGCAATATATATCTGCGCTACTCACAGGCAAAGACTACAGCAGCCAGCGCCGATGGACGCCATGGCCAAGCTTGCCTGACAACTTAAAAATGGCGGTGATTGCCGCTGAAGATCAGCAGTTTGCCTACCATCACGGCTTTGATATCGCCGCCATTCGCGCAGCGCTAGCCTACAATAACAACAGTGACAGCATACGTGGCGCCAGCACCATTTCTCAGCAAGTAGCCAAGAATACCTTTTTATGGTCCTCACGCAGCTGGCCACGTAAAGCCTTAGAAGCGTGGTTTACCTTATGGATAGAAGTATTTTGGAGCAAGGAGCGAATTTTAGAAGTGTATTTAAACAGCGCCGAATGGGGTCCGGGGATTTTTGGCGCACAAGCTGCCGCACACTATTATTTCAACACTAACGCCGCCAATCTATCCAACCAGCAGGCCTATTTATTAGCAGCGATTTTGCCCAGTCCACTCAAGCGCAGCGCCAGCCAGCCCAGCGCCGCCACTGTGCAGCGCGCAAACTGGATTGCCCGCCAAGTGCGTCAACTAGGCGCTAGTCATTACTTAAATGAAATGCAAACAACGCCACCACAATGGCTGCCCAGTTTTAAAGATTAAAGCTCAACTGACAATCTGCAGCTACAAAAAAGCCCCCAGTGTTATCTGCATAACATGGGGGCTTTTTATTCAGCGTGGCTTAAGCCAACCGAGTCTTACGCAGCAAAGTTTTTCGCTACGAAGTCCCAGTTTACTAAGTTCCAGAACGCTTCAACATACTTAGGACGCGCATTACGGTAGTCAACGTAGTAAGCGTGCTCCCAAACGTCACAAGTCAACAGTGGTGTGTCGCCAGTGGTCAGCGGGCAGCCTGCACCGATGGTGCTAGCTAGCGCTAAAGAACCGTCAGCTTTCTTAACTAGCCAAGCCCAACCTGAACCGAAGGTACCGATTGCAGTTTTGGTGAATTCTTCTTTGAACGCGTCAAATGAACCAAACTTAGCATTGATTGCATCAGCCAGAGCACCAGTAGGAGCGCCGCCAGCGTTAGGTGCTAAGCAGTTCCAGTAAAAGGTGTGGTTCCAAACTTGTGCAGCATTGTTAAATACACCACCGCTTGAAGTTTTGATGATGTCTTCTAGACTTTTGCCTTCGAACTCAGTGCCAGGAACTAGATTATTCAAGTTCACAACGTAAGCGTTATGGTGCTTACCGTGGTGAAAATCTAGGGTTTCTGCAGAGATATGTGGTTCTAATGCATTTTTTTCGTACGGAAGTGCAGGTAATTCAAAAGCCATGATTATTCTCCAGTAACATCAGACGAGGCACAGTAAACAAGCCTAATACATGGACGGCTGATTCAATTGCCAACCGTTCCGACTTGTTCTAAGTCCTTGATCATAGCACCCTGAACGCTGCTTATCTACGCAGTAAATGTAAGGTTTTATCCGCCCCAGACTAATTGTGCAGCGACGGCAAACATCATCATTGCTACAAAAAAATCAATCACCCGCCAGGTCAATGGGCGCGCCAACCAAGGCGCAAGTTTAGCCCCAGCCACAGCTAAGCTGAAAAACCACAACACCGAACTGGTTGCAGAACCCGCCACATAAGCCGAGGGCGAGGCTTGCTGCGCACCCAATGCACCAATCAATAACACAGTGTCCAAATACACATGTGGGTTGAGCAAAGTGACGGCCAACGTAGTGACTAACACCATGCGCAATGATTGCCGTGGTCGTACTGACTCGGTAGCCAAGGCTTGCGGACGCACAGCACGCAACAAAGCTAAACAGGCATAACTGGATAAAAACGCCACTCCGCCCCAACGCGCCACTGCCAACAGCAGCGGACTAGCGGTCAATAACTGCGCCAAGCCATAGACACCCAGCGCCACCAGCAGCACATCAAAAAACACGCAGACACTGGCCACCCACAGATGATGCTCACGACGCAGCGCTTGTGATAATACAAAGGCATTTTGCGCACCAATAGCCATAATCAGGCCCAGCGCAATCAGCATTCCATTGATATAACTTTGCCACACAGTGCAATCCTCAAGATGGTGTTTACAGGCATAAAAAAACCGCCCTGCGGCGGTTCTTTTACAACAACTGAAGGCTTACAAACTGGACATAGTCTTGATGGCGCTCATAAGCTCGTCATCTGAACAGTCGTTGCAGGTACCTTTAGCTGGCATGGCATTGATACCGCTGATTGCAGTTTGCAAGATACCGTCTAAGCCGCCTTTAGCGTCTGCACGTGCTTGCCAATCTGCTGTATCGCCAACTTTAGGCGCACCCAACAATCCTGATACGTGACAGGCTGAACAATGCTTGGCAATAATGTCATCGGCACTGCGACCAGCAGAAGCAACAGGCGCAGCAACAGCTAGAGCTTTAGAGCACTCATCACCTTGTACACAAACAACACCAACAGGCTTGATACGTTGTGCAATATCTTCATCAGTGGTGGCCTGTGCACTGACAGCCCAAAGGGCTAGGACAGTTGCTTGAGCTACCAGAATTTTTTTCAACAGGTTCACGGTACACCCTCTATTATCTTAGCAATTCATTTTCGCAAGCACTTCTATGTTGCGAATTCGGCACAGTATAACCACTCCCTGCGCGCAGGCAAACAGAACAATGGCTACAAGAGTGATTTTCATCTGTCATTCGTCGAATACTCATAGGCGACACGCTTGACATTGCACAGCAACTCATAGGAAATCGTCCCTGCGGCAGCGGCCACTTCATCAATCGAAATCTGTGCGCCCCACAACTCAACTTCACTGCCAACGCCAGCTTGACTGAGCCCAGTTAAATCTACGGCTAACATATCCATCGACACGCGACCCAACAACTGCGTACGACAACCATCCACTGCCACTGGCGTACCTGTTGGTGCATGTCGCGGATAACCATCGGCATAACCGATCGCCACAATTCCTACACGCACGGGTCCAGTGGCAACAAATTGTGCGCCATAGCCCACCGGCTCGCCAGCAGGTAACTCACGCACGGCAATGATTTTTGATTGCAAAGTCATCACTGGCTGAAACTCTGTACTGACCGCTTCCGGCAGCGCCACCGGTTGACTGCCATATAAAATAATCCCCGGCCGCGACCAGTCACTGCGAATCTCGGGCCAAGCCAATAACGCCGGCGAGTTGCACACACTGATCGGCGCTTGCATACCCACCGTTGCCTCAGTAAAGGCTTGAAACTGCTGCTGAGTATATTCAGAGTCTGGCTCATCGGCACGGGAAAAGTGCGTCATCAACACCACAGACGCCACATTGGCGCTGACCTGCAAGCGCTGCCACACCGCCGCATACTCCTGTGGAAAGAACCCAACACGATGCATGCCTGAGTCCATCTTCAACCAAATCTGTAACGGCTGCAGCAGCACAGCCTGCTCCAAAGCCTCCAGTTGCCACTGGGCGTGAATCACAGACCACAGATTGTGCTCAACAATCTGCGCCAACTCATCTACAGCAAAAAAACCTTCCAGCAACACGATCGGCAAAGTCACGCCAGCAGCACGCAACTCCAACGCTTCCTCTAAGCAGGACACGGCAAAGCCATCGGCCACATCATGCAAGGCCTGCGCACAGGCTACCGCTCCGTGGCCATAGGCATCGGCCTTGACCACTGCAAGAGCTTTATCGGCGCACAATTGTCGCGCAAGTTGATAGTTATGGCGCAAAGCCTGCAAATTAATTAACGCGCGCGCTGGACGCATGACTGGACTGATGCCTCGTGTTAAAAACTGTTTATAAAATATCTGTCGCGGCCAAGCTCAATTTTGACCGCGCTGACTTAAGCCATCAGTTATAGCGAAATATATCCAAGCCTTCGCTGCTGATCCGCGGTGTTTTCTTGCTGATGATATCGGCCAAATAACTGGCTGATCCACAGGACATGGTCCACCCCAAAGTGCCATGCCCAGTATTTAAAAACAGATTGCGATAGGCGCTTGGCCCCACAATCGGCGTACCGTCAGGCGTGGCAGGACGCAGCCCTGTCCAAAACTCAGCCCGCGTTAAATCACCACCCTGTGGATACAGCATGCCCGTGACATATTCTAAAGTCTCACGCCGTTGCGGGTTCAGTGATAAATCAAAACCACTGACCAGCGCCATACCGCCAACCCGAATCCGCTGATCAAAACGCGTGATGGCTACTTTGTAAGTTTCATCAATAATGGTCGATTGCGGCGCCAGCGCTGCATCCACAATCGGCACAGTCAGCGAATAACCCTTGAGTGGATACACCGGCAGATTAATCCCTAAAGGCGCCAGCATGGCACGTGAATAACTGCCCATGGCCATCACATAGTAATCCGCGCTCTCGACCAGTCCATCAATTAATACACCGGTGATCTGATCACCACTGCTGTTGATACGTTGCACCGTACGTGCGAAACGAAACTCCACGCCTAAAGCCTGCGCCATTTGCGCAAGATTGCGGGTAAACAGATTGCAGTCACCGGTCTGATCATTGGGCAGATGTAAAGCGCCCGTTAAAGTATCTGACACCGCTGCCAAAGCCGGCTCCACACTGGCAATATCTTTAGATTCAAGCAGCTGATAGGGCACACCACTGCGCTCCAAGACGGCGATATCGTTCGCAGCAGCATCCAATTGCTGCTGAGTGCGAAACAGCTGCGTGGTACCCAGTTGGCGGCCTTCATACTCAATACCAGTGTCTGCGCGCAAGGCATCCAAGCAATCACGGCTGTACTCGGCCATGCGCACCATGCGCTCTTTATTCACCGCATAACGGGCTGCAGTGCAATTGCGTAACATCTGCAGCATCCACTGGTACTGGAATGGATCTGTGGTTAAACGTAAGGAAAATGGCGAATGCTCTCGCATCATCCACTTCAAGGCTTTCAATGGAATTCCTGGCGCCGCCCAAGGCGATGCATAACCTGGCGAAATCTGCCCGGCATTGGCAAAGCTGGTTTCATTGGCAACACTCGGCTGTCGATCAACCACGACCACATCATAACCTTGCTGAGCTAAGTAATAAGCGGTCGTCACACCGATAACACCCGCACCCAATACCAGAACTCGCATCGCGACTACCTCAGGTAAAAATAAAAAACTCTTTGTAATGTCTTACAGCGCTCTAGACCACGCAGGGCTTGAACAATTCGTGCGGAGTCAGTTGCTGCCCGCGCCACACCAATGGCACTGGCCATAGCTGCTGCTGAATACGTGATTGCTGCCACAAATGCAGAAAGCTTTGTTGGCGCAGCGGATGCAGCACATCAGGCGCAACAATTGCCAAGGGCCATAACACAAAAGCATTGGTTAAAATTTCCGCACGCGGCAAGCTGATGCCCTCATGCACTCCTGCTTGCTGGCCATAGAGCAATACATCGATATCCAAGGCCAAACACTTAGGCGGCTGCCTATAACGGCCATTATCTGCTTCAATCTGTTTTAAATGTTGATTGAGTTCGACCAGCGGCATAGCCGTTTTAACATGCACCACCATATTAAAAAAACAAGCACTGCGGATACCCACAGGTTCGCTCTCAAATACAGGCGAGCATTGCAGTTCACCAAACAAGTCATGCAAGGCATCTAAACCTGCACACAACCGCACTTCGCGCTCAGTATTGCTGCCTAATCCTAAATACACATCGGTTAACGACATCCGCGTTCAATCTCCACCCCAACGCCGCGTGCCGTAGCGACAGCCGCAGGTTTAGTGATTTTTAAACGTAACCAAGGAATATTAAACTCAGCCATTAAAATAGCAGCTAAACGCTCGGCAAAAGTTTCCACCAATTCAAAGGTGCTGATGCTGGCAAAATCATGAATGCGCTGTGAAACAGCAGCGTAATCTAAGGCTAAGTGCAGCTCATCATTTTCTGCGCTGGGACGATTATCCCAGCCCATGTGTAAGTCCACCAATAGGTTTTGGCGAATGGTACGCTCCCAGTCATAAGCACCAATTACAGTGTCTACTTCTAGACTTTCGATAAATACCGTGTCCACTTTGCTCTTGCCTCGTTAGAATCAAGACTCGCTGGCCTTGGATCATTCAAATGTTTGAGTTACTACTGCTGTGCGCTTATCTGCTTGGCTCATTATCATTTGCCATCCTCTTGAGCCGTTATTACGGTAATAGCGACCCGCGCGCGCAGGGTTCAGGCAATCCTGGCGCCACCAATATGCTACGTGTTGCTGGTAAACGCCTAGCTATTCTGACCCTGCTCGGCGATCTGAGCAAAGGGTTAGTGCCAATTTTATTTGCCAGTACTTTAGGTTTAAGCCAACAACAGCAAGCCTGGATCGGTTTAGCGGCAGTGATTGGCCATTTATATCCCATCTATTTTAAC
>DATERP010000180.1:0-2508 GCA_035271385.1 Thiopseudomonas sp.
TGTACCGCCTGTCCAAGGTCGATTGGTTTTTGCAATCAGAACGGGGCAAGGGCAGTAGCGCAGTAATTTCCAGTCATCGGGGGTCAGGATTGCACGCTTTAATGGGTTCTCAGGGAAGTGCTGCTTAATCACTAAGCCGCAATTTTCAGCTTGCTGGACTTGAATAATGGTTTCGTGAAACGTTTCAAACCAAGCTTGCTGCGTGGTGACATCATAACCATCGTTTTGTAGTGACTCTGCAGCGTCAGCCAAAAATTGAGCATATTCGCCACGCTTATCGCAGACCAGCAAATGCAGGCGCGAGTGAGTCACTCCAGCAATGAGTTTGGCGCGCTTCAACGCCAGACCTTCCGGTTGATTGGGGGTCATAACGACCAAAATATTACGGATAGCTTGCATGTGTGTCTCCCTGAGTTTTTAAAATATAGAGAACCTTGTCCATTAGAATGCCAGCTTTACCAATGAATGCACATTGATGCCCGTCAAGTAACAAGGCTGGCTGTTCTGTGTGTGCACCGTATAATGGTGCCTCTCCATGACCGTCACTACTAGTATATATCTATGTTAATACCTGAAATTGAAGCTTTTTTACAGTGCCAAACACCGCAAAGTTGGATTGAATGGGCGCTACAGCATCCAGAAGAATTATTGCTGGACCACGCCAACTGCGAAAAGAAAGCTGCGGGCACCGCTTTAACTCTGATGTTTCGCTACCCAGAGCGTGAAGAGTTGCTGCAGCATCTGTCGCGTTTAGCCCGTGAAGAGTTACGCCATTTTGAGCAAGTGACGGCTTTGATGAAAAAACGCGGTATGCGCTACCGTCAAATCACTGCATCGATTTATGCGCAGCGCTTACATAAGCATGTGGCCAAGCAAGAGCCACAAAAGCTGATTGATAGCTTAATTGTCTTAGCTTTTATTGAAGCACGCTCCTGCGAGCGTTTTTATCGTTTAGCACCGCATTTGGATGAGGAGCTGGGACGTTTTTATACTTCGTTATTAAAGTCTGAGGCGCGCCATTTTGAAGGCTATTTGCGTATGGCTGAGTTGTACGCCAAACAGCCTATCGATGAGCGTGTGGCCTTCTTCGCTGAGGTTGAGCGTGAAGCAATCTTAACCGAAGACGAAGTGTTTAGATTTCACAGTGGTGTGCCCGCAGCGGCCGCAGCAGAAGCTTAAACGGCAGCTGTGGTTACAGAAAAGGTAGAGATTTAAGTTCTATTGTGTGGCGGTTGACTTGAATAAACCAACCTTGGCTGTCCCAGTCTCCCAGTACAATACGTTGCTTTTCGTTGCCGAGGTTATGCACTGCAGGGCGGTGCGTATGGCCGTGAATTAAGGTGCGCACTTGGTGCTGGCTCATGATCTTACTGACGGCCTGGGCATTGACATCAGTAATGTCCATTGCCTTCATGCGTGTGCTATTTGTGCTTTTTTGCCGTAAATCGCCAGCTAAACGCTGACGCATGCGCAGTGGCAAATGACGTAAGATAAATAGCATCAAGGGATTGCGTAGCACTCTGCGTAAGCGAATATAGCTGCGGTCACTGGTGCACAGGCTGTCGCCATGCATCAATAAAACCTGCTCGCCAGCCAGCTTGACCACGCTTGGGTCAGTGATCAGTTCACAGTCAGCCAACTGACAAAAATCTTGGCCCAGTAAAAAATCACGATTGCCATGCATCAGATAAATCTGTGTGCCACCACCAGCGATATCACTTAAGGCTTGAGCGATAGAGCGCTGAAAAGGCGTAATAGCATCATCACCAATCCAGACCTCAAAGAAGTCGCCCAGTATATACAGTGCTTGTGCATGTTTAGCGTGCTGCTCAAGAAACGCAAGGAACGCGCCAGCAATATCTGGGCGCTCCTCGTGTAAGTGCAGATCAGAAATCAGCAGAATCACTCGATGTACTCTGCTTTTTCAATGATCACATCTTCGGCAGGTACGTCTTGGTGGCCATTACGGCTGCAAGTTTTAACGTTCTTAATAGCCGTTACTACATCAAAACCGTCAACCACCTCACCAAATACCGCATAACCCCAGCCTTGTGTGGTGGGAGCGCTGTGGTCAAGGAACTCGTTATCATTCACGTTAATAAAGAACTGCGCTGAAGCAGAGTGTGGATCCATAGTGCGGGCCATTGCCACTGTGCCTACTTTATTCGATACACCGTTGTTAGCTTCGTTTTTGATGCTGTCGCGGGTTGCTTTTTCTTTCATATCAGTGTCAAAACCACCACCTTGGATCATAAAGTTGCTGATCACACGGTGAAAAATGGTGTTGTCGTAGTGACCGTCTTTTACGTACTGAATAAAGTTGGCAACAGTTTCTGGTGCTTTGTCAGCAAACATCTTTAAGGTAATCACGCCGTGATTGGTGTGTAATTTAATCATTAAGTTGATCCATAGAAGCTAAAAAGTCATAGACCTGTCAGAGAGCTGGCAGGTTCGGGTATGATAAGCACTTTATTTGAGCCAGCCTACCCATAATAGGCAGTAATGAGT
>DATERP010000181.1:0-10157 GCA_035271385.1 Thiopseudomonas sp.
CGTGGTAATAAGTTGCCAAGGGGCTTTCAGCGGGTGGACGCGCTGCGAGTTGAGCCTTAAAGTAGTGTCCATCAGTTGAGTAGACAGCGCACACTGCGCCGCTTAGCGGCTGTTAAAGGACGACTCGATGAACACAGCACCATCATTAAAATGGGATCACAGCAGCCCAGCACCTGTCTTACAAGTGCTGGGCTGTTGGACCTTAGACCAACGCAAACCTGAGCTGAACGATGTCTGGCGCGCAGGCGGCCGCTTACCTGAGCGCATCACAGTGCAGGTGGCTGTGGCCGCTTGGGACAGTAGTTTGCTGGCTTTGTTACGGCGTTTGCAGCGCTTGGCCAATGAGCAAGACGTAGTGCTGGACCTGCAAGGTTTACCTGATGGTGTGGCGCGTCTCTTGGAAATGGCTGACAGTCCATCTACGCAGGCTCAAAAAGCTGATAAGCCTGAGTATGGCTGGGTGTCGCGTGTCGGCTTAGGTGTACAAAGTGCTATGACAGCGCTGGTAAATACTTGCACCTTTGTCGGTGAGGTCATGCAGGCCATGGGTCGCCTATTCACCGGCCAAGCGCGCATGCGTATGAGCGATTTCTGGATCGCTTTACAACAGTGCGGTCCTGGAGCGCTACCGATTGTGGCCTTGATTGCCAGCCTCATCGGTTTGATCTTAGCCTTTGTGGGCGCCATCCAGCTGGAAGCCTTTGGCGCACAAATTTATATTGCCAATATGGTAGCCATTGGTATGACCCGTGAAATGGGGGCGCTGATGACCGCGGTGATTATGGCGGGTCGCACCGGTGCTGCTTATGCTGCTGAGCTGGGTAGTATGCAAGCTAACGAAGAAATTGATGCGTTAAAAACCTTTGGTTTTCCAACCTTAGAGTTTTTAGTGCTGCCGCGCGTATTGGCGTTGTTGGTCAGCATGCCGATCTTAACCGTCTTTGCCGACCTCTTAGGTATCTTCGGCGGCTTTGTGATTGGTTCAGGCTTATTTGATATTTCTGCTACGCAATATATTAATCAAAGTTTAGCAATGCTGACCTTAACTGATTTTTTAATCGGTCTATTTAAGAGTCTGGTATTTGCCATACTTATTGGTTTAATTGGTTGTTACTACGGCTTATCTTGTGGGCGTAACGCGCAAGCAGTGGGTCAGGCAACCACCAATGCGGTGGTGAGTATAATAGTTGCTTTAGTGGTCAGCGATGCCTTGATTACCCTTATTTGTACGCAGTTGGGGATCTAAGCATGAGTGAGAACATATTAGTTGCCGACAATCTCAGTGCGGGTTATGGCTCGTTGGTGATTCAGCGTGATCTGAACTTCAGTATTAAGAAGGGTGAAGTTTTTGTCATTATGGGTGGCAGTGGTTGCGGTAAAAGTACTGTACTGCGTCACCTGATAGGTTTGCATGCGCCCTTGGCGGGACGTGTATTGTTTCAAGGTGAAGACTTTTGGGCGCAAGATGCCAATAGTCGCGCTAACTTGCAGCAGCACTTTGGCGTGCTCTATCAAAACGTTGCGCTATGGGGTGGCATGACTTTAAGGGAGAATATTTGCTTACCCTTGAGTGCGTGGCGACCCGAGCTGAGCACCGCAGATTTACATGAGCTGGCGGCGATTAAGCTGGCATGGGTCGGTTTGTCGGGCTGTGATGAGCTGTATCCAGCAGAGATTTCTGGTGGGATGCGCAAACGTGCAGCGCTGGCGCGAGCCTTAGCCCTTGATCCACAAGTATTGTTTTTTGATGAGCCTTCGGCCGGTTTAGATCCGCTCAGTTCGATGGCGTTGGATGAGTTGATTTTGCAACTGCGCGATAGCTTAGGTGCCAGTATCGTGCTGGTGACGCATGAGCTACCCAGTATTTATGCGGTGGCTGACACCTGTTTGTTTTTAGATAATCAAACCCGTACGCAAATTGCGCTGGGGCCTTTGTCTGAGTTACTTGAGCATGGCCCTGAGACTGTGCAGCGCTTTTTACGCCGTGGTGAACGGCCAACCCACGAGGTGAAACAATGACCGAGTCGCGTAAGCCATTTTTTATTGGCGCTTTTTTATTAGGCGGCATCGCCTTGCTCGCTGCAGCTTTATTGTTGCTCAGTCGTGATAGCTTGCTGAGTAAGCCTGTTGAGTATGTGGTGTACTTTACCGGTGCTTTGGATGGTTTGGATATAGGTGCTGATGTGACTTACCGCGGTGTAAAGGTCGGTAGCGTACGGCAAATTACCTTGACCTATGATCGCAACCTCAATGATGTGGTGATGCCGGTGACCATTCGCATTAATGCCGAAAGTGGGCCTAATAAAAACAAAGATAGGGGGTTTGAAAACTCGATTGAGCGTTTAATTGAACGTGGTTTAGGTGCGCAGTTGCAAACGCCTAGTTTTCTAACAGGTAAGGCTATTGTCGCGCTGGACTTTTTTCCAGGGCAAAAGACCTATGTGCGTGAGCCGCATTTGATTGATTTGCCAGTGATTCCAACCGTACCATCGCGCATTGATCAGGCTGCTGATGTATTGCGTGACTTAGTCGAAGGGCTTAAAGAAATGCCGTTAAAGGACACGCTCGAGGCGGCTAATAAAACTCTCCTAGCCTTTGAGCGCCTCGCCTCTGCACCTGAGACACAAGCAGGTATCCAAAGCTTAAGCAGTTCATTGGCCAGTTTTGAAAAAATCACCCAAGAACTGCAGCAGCGCTTACCTGGAATGATGGATAATGTGCACCGTGGTAGTGTGGAGCTTAAAGATGCTTTAGGTGATGTCCGTCACGCAGCGCAGAGTGCCCGAGACGCTTTGCAACAAATGGAAGCGATGGTCAGTGATGGTCGCCGCAGTTTAGGGCCGCAATCCGAGTTACAATATGAACTATTGCAGTCCCTGCAAAATTTAGGGCAAGCCAGTAAAGCATTGCAACGTACTGCTGAAAGCTTAGAGCAACAGCCACAATCGATTATATTTGGTAAGAAACGGTGAACAGATGAACTATTTAATGCGCTTACCATTGAGTATCGCGATGCTAGGGTTTTTAGCAGCCATTACTGCGGGGTGCACTGTGGCACCACCATCGCAGTTTTATCAGCTGCAAAAGCCAGTCGCAGACGTTGAAAACCAAAAAAATACAGCGACTGTTTTACTTGGACCCTTAACCATTGCCGATTATTTGCAGCGCGAAAGTATTATCCAGCGCCAAGTCGATGGCAGCCTAAGTATCAGTTCGCAAGCTCGCTGGGCTGGCAGTATTGACAATGACATCGGACAATTATTACTGCGCCAAGTGTCACACAAGTTAGGCACCAGCCGCATTTCATTGTATCCCGATCGCATTGGCATGGAGGCCCAGGCGCAAGTAGTGCTGAGTATTAACCGTTTAGACTCAGGCGAGCGGCAGCCTGCTGTCCTAGAAGCGCAGTGGCGCCTACTCGATGAGAACGGTGTGCTGAGCGACAGTCGCGTTGTGAGCCTAACGCAAGAGCACAACGGTGAGTTGGGCGATCAAGTGCGAGCGCAAAGTGACTTGTTGATTCAGTTGGCTGCACAACTGGCCAGCGCGCTAGACAAGACCTTACCCGAGCAAACGCTGAAACCGGCTAAGCGTGCAACCAGCACAGAAACTCATACGCACAAGCCATCACAAGGTTCTATGGTGCCGCTAAAGATACCTGTGGTTGAGCCGGTGCGTGAGCAAGAAGTGTATCGTTTTTAAGTCTGTGGCTTAATCTAAAAATGCCGCGTATCAGTTGCCTGATAGGCGGCATTTTTGTATGTGTCACTGCAAGGGCATATTAATTGTGCGTCAGGGCTGTATCTGCTTAGCCGGTGCTGCTCGGTTAAATTGCGTTTGAGTTTTTCAAACTTTGTAATTGCTTTTGCAAGACGGCTGAGTAAGGCGCCAAGAGTGTTTCTAAGCAACTGCTGTTATCAGGCTGGGTGACCGGACGAATACGTGCACACACTGCTAGGCGAGTGTTATGCGCCAAGCTATTGCCCATCAGCAGCGAGTTGCGACTGTGTTGACTGAGAACCATGGCATTTTGTGTACTGCTACTCAGGAGTAATTCACCCAAAGATGCATCGGCAATGGTGTGCCCCTCGCTTAAACCCAGTTGAATATGCAAAGGGATGCCATTGCCTGACATGCTCAACTGCAAGGCATGGCCAAAGGCGCGTAATAACTCACCACAACAGACGGCATTGCGTGGATATTCGTCATTATCGTTATTAAAGGTAATTAAGCTGCGACCATCGGCAAGCGAGTGCAGTTGGCCGTTATACAATTGCGCTGCTTGTTTCACTGCGTCACGGTATTTTTTTAGTAGTTCGATCAAGGTTTCGCTTGGCAGTTTGCGTAACTGCTCCATGCTGTGCAGTTCCACAGCCAAGACTGCTGTGCGCTCAGCAAAGGGCGACAGATTAAAAGAATCAAGCTGAGGTGTAGCTTTTGGCTGGTTTTTTTCTATCACGGGCGCGTCACTGAATGTTTTGGCTGTAGGCAACACGCTAATGACCGGTTCAGCCACTGTCTCTGTTTTAGTAAGGTTCACGATAGGCTCGGGCGCGTGTTTTGCTTTGGGCTCAGGTTCACTGCTGCTTTGCGTATCGTCAATAAAGTATTGGTTGAGTTGTCGAGCCAGTAAGCCCACTTCATCGCTGCGCTGTGCATGTGGCGCAGGCGGCACGGGGTTAATTAACCAGTTACTTAAATTTTGCAGGGGCAGGGCAATTGAGCGGCCAAGATGCACCGATAAAAAAGCGGCTAAAAGTAATAACGCAGCACCAATCGCTCCGATGGTTTGCATACTGGTAGTCAGCGGCTGTTGTAAGGGCTGCATATCAATATGTAAAAGAATTTCGCCAGCACTGACATTTTGTAATGTGAGCTTTTGTGAATACAGGCGCTGCTCGGTATTTTTGGGTTTTGGGCGCTTGCCAGCTTCGGCTAAAATGCGGTTATCACTGCTATGCAATGCTGCGTGCGACACATAAGGGTTGTCCACCAGTTCGCGTAATAGTACCGCAACACTGAGGGTGTCATTCGCGGATAAGGCGCTTTCAGCGCTGCGCTGATTTTGCTGCAGCAAGGTGTGACCCAAGGCATCGGCTTGCTGTTGTACTGACCACTTGAGTTGCGTATGCACCAACCAAGCTAGAGACAGGATACAAACTGCAATAATTAAAAAAACATAACCTGCTATGCGCGAAGCAATACTGCTGCGGCGAGTGTGGGTTGAATCATGTTGCATAAACAATATTATCCAAAGAATAGGGCAGTTAAAACGAGTGGTTCGCAGGTTAATGTATCGCCAGTGACCGCAATATTTGTAAAGTATAGCGGGCGTAAAGCATAGAACAAGCAAAAGGACTGCACGTTAGACGATTAAATGGCTAGAATGCCTCTTTTTATCTGCGGAGAAAGCACCGTGCGCGAAATTGTCCTGATTAACATCACAGGTGAAGACCGTCCGGGGTTGACCGCGGCGATCACTGGCGTCTTGGCGAACAGTGGTGTGAATATTTTGGATATTGGCCAAGCTGTGATTCATAACACCTTGTCCTTTGGTATTTTGGTTGAGATTCCCAGCACCGAGCAGGCCTCGGCTGTGCTTAAAGATATTTTGTTCACCAGCTATAAGCTTGATCAACAGGTGCGCTTCACGCCGGTATCTGAAGAAGATTATCAGCAGTGGGTCAGTGGCCAAGGTAAGCCGCGCTATATGGTGACTTTGTTAACCCGCCAGGTGACCGCTGAACAATTGCAGCGTGTGAGTGCGATTACCGCACAATACGGTTTGAATATTGACCATATTGATCGTCTATCGGGACGCATGCCGCTGGATACGCCAGAAAGTCAGGGTAAAGGCTGCATCGAGTTTTCTGTGCGTGGTGAGCCGGCTGATCCTGCGGCCTTGCGCGCAGAGTTCCTCAGCGTCGCTCAAGAGCTGAATGTGGATATTGCCTTCCAGCGCGATACGGTGTTCCGTCGTAATCGCCGTTTGGCAGTATTTGATATGGATTCAACCTTAATTGAAGCCGAAGTGATTGATGAGTTAGCTAAGGCGGCCGGTGTCGGTGAGCAAGTGGCGGAAATTACTGAGCGGGCGATGCAAGGCGAACTGGATTTTAAAGCCAGTTTTAAAGAGCGTTTAGCCTTGCTTGAAGGTTTATCTGAAGACGTATTAGTCGACATTGGCGCATCGCTACGTTTGACTGAGGGCGCAGAAGTGCTGTTTGCTGAACTCAAGCGCTTGGGTTATAAAACGGCAATCTTATCGGGCGGCTTCACTTACTTTGCCAAGCAGTTGCAAGAGCGTTTAGGGATTGATTATGTTTATGCCAATGAGCTGGAAATTGTCGATGGCAAGCTGACCGGTCGTGCGATTGAGCCTATTGTTGATGCGCAGCGTAAAGCTGATTTGTTGCGAGAGCTGACCGCGATGGAAGGTTTGCGTTTGGAACAAACGATTGCAGTGGGTGATGGTGCTAATGATTTACCTATGTTGGCGCTGGCAGGTTTAGGCGTGGCGTTTCGTGCAAAACCTATGGTGAAAAAATCTGCGCGCCAGGCGATTTCTACGTTAGGCTTGGATGGTATTTTATATCTGTTGGGCTATCGCGATCGCGAAGGTGCTGACGAGTAACAGCAGGCTGACTGATCTATGAGGTGCTGTGCGGGTCGAAAACACGCACAGCACTGGATACACTGGTGCTTAAGACAAGCTGCCTAAGGCGCTACGGCTAAAGGCCTGAATATCATCCTCACGACCATCACGCACTTTAATGGCCCACTCAGGGTCTTGCAGTAAAGCGCGGCCGACTGCAACTAAATCAAACTCTTGCGCTGCTAAGCGTGTTAACAATCCATCCAAGTTTGATGGTTGCGCCACATCGGCAGTGCCAGCTAAGAAACTGGTGAACTCACTGCCATCTAAGCCAACGCTGCCGACGGTAATGGTTGGTTTGCCAGTCAGTTGACGTGTCCAGCCGGCAAGGTTTAATTCAGAGCCAGCAAACTCAGGCTCCCAAAAACGGCGTGTTGAACAGTGGAAAATATCCACTCCGGCGTCTACCAATGGCTGCAGAAATGCTTGCAGTTCATCCGGAGTTTGCGCCAGTCGCGCGCTGTAATCTTGTTGCTTCCATTGTGAGTAGCGAAACACAATGGGGAAATCTGGGCCGACTGCTGCGCGTACTGCTTGAATGATTTCTACGGCAAAACGTCCACGGTTGGCCATAGTGCCACCGTAACTATCAGTGCGTTGGTTGCTACCTTCCCAAAAGAATTGGTCAATTAAATAGCCGTGCGCACCATGAATTTCCACACCGTCCATACCAATAGCTTTAGCATCTTTAGCGGCCTGGGCAAAAGCATGCACCACTGCATCGATATCTGCTTGGGTCATGCCGTGGATGATTTCTTTGCCGTCTTTATGCTTGGACATCGGACCATAGCCAGGCACGCTGGCGTCAGGCTCGGTACCTAAGCGTCGTACATTGCCCACATGCCAGAGTTGCGGCATGATTTTACCACCCGCGCTATGCACGGCTTCGACAACGTCTTTCCAGCCCTGTAAAGCATCTTCACCATAAAAACGCGGCACATGGGGGTAACCATTGGCAGCGCAATGGTTGACTGTGGTGCCCTCGGTGATAATTAAACCCACAGCTGCCGCAGCACGCTTGCGGTAGTACTCAGTGACTTGTGCGTTAGGAACGCCGCCGGGTGAAAATGAGCGGGTCATGGGAGCCATCACAATGCGAGTGGGCAGCGTTAAATGACCCAATTGCAGGGGCTGAAACAGTAGCTTAGAGTCGTTCATTACATGCTCCGGACGAAGTATTGTGCTTTAAGTGTGATCGATACAGCTGATTTAAGTCATAAAGCGACTTAGGTGATATCTAGGGTATCAGAGAAATCACCGCTAAAGCCACGTTCTAATTTGATTCTTAAGGTTAAATCCGTCCGAGAATCAGCAAACTTCAACGCATCATCAAAACTGATGGCATCTTGAGTAAAGAGGCTGAATATGTGCTGGTCAAAGGTTTGCAGGCCTTGCTCTTGTGAGCGCGCAATAGCGCCTTTTAGATCGCCCAGTTGATCACGCATGATCAAGTCCTTGATATAAGGCGTGGCGAGCATCAGTTCAATTGCCGCGGCACGTTTTTGCTTAAGACCTGGAATCAGGCGCTGGCCGATAATAGCGGCTAAGTTATGTGAGATATCGGCAAAAGTTTGTTTACGTGCCTCTTCGGGGAAGAAGCGCGCGATCCGCTCTAAAGCATGCGAGGTACTGGTGGCGTGCAAGGTGGCAACACACAGATGGCCGGTTTCGGCATAGTGTAAGGCATGTTGCATAGTGTCTTTGTCGCGAATTTCCCCGATCATAATGACATCCGGCGCTTCACGTAAAGCATGGTGCAAGGCCGTGCCAAAGCTGTGTGTGTCTAAGCCCACTTCACGTTGGTTAATAATAGATTTTTTATGTCGGTGTAAAAACTCGATGGGGTCTTCAATGCATAAAATATGCCCCTCGGCATGGCTGTTGCGATAATCCAACATGGCCGCCAAGGTGGTGGATTTACCTGAGCCTGCGGCACCAACCACCAAAATCAGACCGCGACTGAGCATCGCCAGACGTCCGAGCACCGGTGGTAGACCTAATGCGTCAAAGTCGGGAATCACGTTTTTAATATGGCGCACCACCATGGACACTTCGCCACGCTGGTAGAACATATTGGCTCGAAAGCGTCCCGCACCCTGAACGCCCACGGCTAAATCCATTTCTAGATCGCGTTCAAATACAGCAATTTGCTTTTGTGTCATCAGTTGGTAAGCCATCAGCTGGATAGATGAAGGGCCGAGGGGTGTTTTACCAACAATGCGAGTCGCACCTTCAACTTTCATCTGTACAGCAGCACCCACGCTAAAGTACATATCTGAACCACCATGTTCATGCAGTAGGTTGAGGTAGTTAAATATATCGTGAGAGGACATTGCGAAACCTTTTTTGAGGGTGGATACACAGCCAGTGTGGATGTTGAATAAAGCCTCCTTTCTTGACGATATTATCGTTTTAATTGTCCATTAAATAGCGTAAAACAGTTTTTAAGCCGGTGATATTGTATTTTCATCACTTTTTTATTGGGTGTGACGATTTAGCACAATGCCTTTTATAGCGGGGCTTGCAGCTTGGTTATATTCATTTTGAGGTGTTTTTTTTAAAAGAAACGTCTGTTGTGACGAGTCAGTCATGCCCTAATCCGTTAAAATGCGTAGTTTTGCACAGGCCACTATAGCTGGTGGACTGCACTTTTAATGACCAAGGTTTAAATCATGCCACAACAAATAAATCAAAATATGCCTTCGTATTTAGACTCTGATAATCCAGGTCCGTGGGGTGTTTTCCTCGAGCAAGTTGATCGTGTCGCGCCTTATATGGGCGAGCTCAGCAAGTGGACTGATACCTTAAAGCACCCAGAGCGTAGCTTGATTGTCGATGTGCCAGTGCGTCTAGATGATGGCACTATCGCACATTTTGAGGGCTATCGTGTACAGCACAGCCTCAATCGCGGCCCGGGTAAAGGTGGTGTGCGCTTTCACCAAGATGTAACGCTTTCAGAAGTGATGGCATTGTCGGCATGGATGTCAGTTAAAACAGCCGTTGTCGGCCTACCTTTTGGCGGCGCCAAGGGTGGTATACGTGTTGATCCGCGTAAGTATTCGCAAGGTGAAATGGAGCGTATTACGCGCCGTTATACCAGTGAAATCAGCTCTATTATTGGTGTCAATAAAGACATTCCAGGTCCAGACGTTAATACCAATGCACAAACCATGGCCTGGATGATGGATACCTACTCCATGCAGGTGGGCACCACGCAGCCTGGTATTGTAACGGGTAAACCTATTGCGCTGGGTGGCAGCTTAGGCCGTGTTGAAGCAACGGGTCGCGGTGTATTTATTGTGGGTGTGGCTGCGGCGAAGGATGCAGACATTAACCTCGCTGGCGCACGCATCAGCATCCAAGGTTTTGGTAACGTGGGTGGCACGGCTGCACGCTTGTTTACTGAAGTGGGCGCAAAGATTGTTGCAGTGCAAGACCATACCGGCACCATTTATGATGCTGATGGCTTAGATGTTGAGGCCTTATTGGCGCATGTTAAGCA
>DATERP010000182.1:0-6333 GCA_035271385.1 Thiopseudomonas sp.
GTCACGCCACGCTGGCCCTGATACTTACCGTTACGGTCTTTATAGGACACTTCGCACTCTTCATCTGACTCAAAAAACAACATCTGCGCCACGCCTTCATTAGCGTAAATCTTCGCTGGCAAAGTCGTAGTATTGGAGAATTCCAAAGTCACATGACCTTCCCACTCGGGCTCCAGCGGCGTCACGTTAACGATAATCCCACAGCGCGCATAAGTACTCTTACCTAAACAAATCGTCAGCACATTACGCGGAATACGGAAAAATTCGACTGTACGGGCGAGTGCAAATGAGTTGGGTGGAATAATACACACCGGCCCCTTCACATCGACAAAACTCTTTTCATCAAAATTTTTCGGATCAACAGTCACCGAGTGCAGATTAGTAAACACTTTAAACTCATCAGCACAACGCACATCGTAACCATAACTGGACACACCGTACGAAATCACCGGCTCAGAGTCTTCATTACGCACCTGGCGTTCCACAAAAGGCTCAATCATGCCGTGCTCTTGCGCCATACGACGAATCCACTTATCGGACTTAATACTCATGCTGACCTTCCTAAAATTTTTTAATAACTACATTCAGTATAAATTCTGCGCTTAGTTTACCTGCAACAACAACGACTTAACACAACAAAGGCGCAACACAAAAGACAATTTTAAAAAAATAAAACCTATCCTTTTAAACTATTTTGAAAATAATGTTGGCACTGAGGCGAAAAAAGGGTACAGTTCATCTCACTGCTGCTGCTTGTGTAACCGTGAATCAATATATGTTTAGATTTCGATCCAATCATTGCTACGACTCCTGTAACTCCTTGCGCTCAGTATCATCTTGGGCTCAGCCTAAGTATAAATTTACTTCGTTCAAGGAGACATACAATGTCTAATCGCCAAACTGGTGTAGTTAAATGGTTTAATGATGAAAAAGGCTTCGGCTTCATCACTCCTCAATCAGGTGACGATTTATTCGTTCACTTCCGCGCTATCCAAAGCGACGGTTTCAAAAGCCTGAAAGAAGGCCAGACTGTATCTTTCGTCGCAGCACGCGGCCAGAAAGGTATGCAGGCTGAAGAAGTACAAGTTGTTTCTTAATTTGTGCATCTAAAAAAACCCGCTTCGGCGGGTTTTTTTATACCTATAGAAAAGCATCCAACCCTTACCTCCCCCTGTCACTACTCTCTCCACACTCTCTCCACACTCTCTCCGCACTCTTTCCGCACTCTTTCCGCAACACCATCCAAACACAACACACAACACACAACACACAACACACAACACACAACAAAACCATGCGCCACTCCTGAGAGCAACACAAATACTCAACAAGTCTTACAGGGTATGAGCGGCAAGCGTAGCCAGGGATGGCGTAGCGCCTGAGTTGAATCAGGATGATTCATCGAAGGAACAGCCATACCCTGCAAGACGCCAAGCGCAATAGAGAGCACAAGAGAACACGCACACAACACAAAAAAATCAGCACACTAGGCAAAACGTCACACGCAAAAAATCACATTGGATCATTGCGACGCAACAACTCCTCAGGCCAATGCACAATATATTCATCTTCTGGCGGCGGCAGTTGCAAATGATAACCCTGCGAATCTAAATTCTGCAGCACCTGAGTAATATCTTCACGTATTAACTTACGCTCAGGCGTCAACACCAAATCAAACGAATGCTTGGGCTTACCAAACAACTCCAACAGTGCCGCGGGTACTTTCTTCAACGCATCCGCACGCAACACATATAAATACATACCCGTTTTTTTCGAACTCTGATAAACCGAACAAATACGCTTCACTGTGCATCCTCCAAAGACTCTAATAATGCCGCACCCATCAACTCACGCCGCCAACCCTGCAAACTCTCAGGCAACTGATACGGACCATCCGGATAACCCGAACGCAACAACTCCTCAAGAATCTTCTTACGCAACATCAACTCAGGTGCAATATCCAACTCCAATCCAAGCTCCAAACCCACCTTACGCAAACGCTTGAGCAGCTTCGATGCCTCAATCGGCAACGGCTCAGGCAACGCGTCAGGCCATTGATCTTCAGGCAAAGCACGCGCACGCTTAATAATCTTCAGCAAAGTCGCACCCTCCTGACGCATAATTCGCGGATGCATATCATCCAATGGCGCCAAATCAGCCATTTCAGACGGTAGCTCACTGGCCAAAGCCCACAGAGTACTCTCACGCACAATACGATTACGCGGCACATCACGCTCACGCGCCTGCAATTCACGCCACGCAGACAACTCACGCAATACCGCCAACTGCTTAGGCGACAACTTCCAAGCTAATTTTACTGAGCGCCATAACTCATATGGGTCTGACGTATCCAAATAAGACGCCACTGATAGCGCCCCATCCTCCAGCACCCAAGCTAATTTCTGTGCGGATAACTGCTGCATCAACGCCTGATACACATCCACCAAATAGGCCGTATCTTGTGCCGCATACAACACTTGCAAATCACTCAACGGGCGCTGCAACCAATCCGAGCGCGTCTCACCTTTAGGCAGCTCAACATCTAACAACTGCTGCACCAAACGTGAATACCCCATAGAGAAACCTAAGTTTAAATACCCAGCAGCCACCTGCGTATCAAATAAAGGTTGCGGCACAGCCCCTGTTAATAGCGCCAAGACCTCAAGATCTTCACCGCAAGCATGCAACACTTTTACCACTTGGGCATTACTCAAAACATCAGCTAAGGGCTGCCATTCTTGGATCAATAACGGGTCAATCAAATAAGTCGACTCACCATCACTGACCTGCAGCAAACCCGCAATCGGATAAAAAGTATCCACTCGAATAAATTCAGTATCCAGCGCAATAAACGCCAGGGTATTCCAATGCTCACAATGCTGCGCCAATTGCACATCATTACAAATCCAGTTTATTTCTATACTCACAAGTGTGATTCCTTAAAGTTCGGCACAAGTATACAAGCGTCAGCTGCGCAAACACACAAGTATGCCCAACTGCAAATGACACTATGTAGCTGTTGTGTTACCTATTATGAGCGGTACAATTGGTGAGTTGTTTCATTGCTGGGGTAGCTCTTGATCAAACTTTTGCTCGTCGATGACCATGATTTAGTGCGCACCGCGATTGCGCGAATGCTTGCTGACAACAACGGATTACAGGTTATCGGCCAAGCCTGTAGCGGTGAAGAAGCATATCAACTTGTTGGCGAACTCAAGCCTGACGTGGTGTTGATGGATGTACGCATGCCTGGCATTGGCGGTTTAGAAGCCACTCGCAGAATCAAGCAACGTTATCCAGAAGTAAAAATCTTGGCGCTCTCAGCCTATGAAGATGAGCCTTTCCCCACTCGATTACTGCAGGCAGGCGCAACCGGTTATCTCACTAAAGGTGCCTGTATTGACGAAACAATACGCGCTATTCGCCAAGTCGCCGCAGGTAAACCTTATTTAAGCCCCAGCATTGCTCAGCAAATGGCACTTAAATCCTGCGATATTAATCAGCAAAGCTGCCCATTTGAGCAATTATCTGAACGCGAAATGCAAATTTCACTGATGATTGCCAGCGGTAAAAAAATCCAGACAATTTCCGATTTATTATGCGTATCACCCAAAACAGTCAACACACACCGCTATCGTATTTTTGAAAAACTTAAGATTGATAATGATGTTGAGCTCGCACTGTTAGCTGTTCGCCATAATCTTGTTGAAAACTCCACTTTATAAGCGTGGCTTATGACAACTTTGCCCTTTGATGCTTCAGCTTTTTTACGCTCCTGCACCCAGCATCCTGGGGTGTACCGCATGTTCTCTGCAGAGCAACAGTTGCTCTATATTGGCAAAGCTAAAAACTTAAAAAACCGCCTCAGCAGTTATTTTAAAACCACAGTCAACGCTCCTAAAACCGCAGCTTTAGTTGCCAAAATTGCTAGCATTGAGCTGACAATTACCGCTAACGAAACCGAAGCCTTACTGCTTGAGCAAACACTGATTAAGCAGTGGCGTCCACCGTACAATATTTTACTGCGCGATGATAAAAGCTACCCTTATATAGTGCTCTCAAAAAATGAGTTCCCACGCTTAGGCATTCATCGCGGCAGTAAAAAAGGCAATGATCGCTTTTTTGGTCCCTATCCTAGCTCAGGCTCGATTCGTGAAAGCCTCAGCATGCTGCAAAAAGTCTTTAAAGTGCGCCAATGTGAAGACAGCTTTTACAGCAATCGCAGCCGCCCTTGCCTGCAGTATCAAATTCAACGCTGCAAAGCACCTTGTGTGGGTTACGTTGATGCGGCTGAATACGCGGAAGATGTCCGGCTATCGGTCTTGTTTTTGGAAGGGCGCAGCACAGCACTCACTGATGAACTCACACAGACGATGGAGCAAGCATCGCAAGCGCTAGAGTTTGAAACCGCAGCAGCAGTGCGTGATCAAATTGCTTTATTGCGCCGCGCACAAGATCAGCAAAGCATGGAAACCGGCCAAGGTAACCTTGATATTATCGCCGCCTATGCCAGCCCCGGCGGCGCTTGCGTGCATGTCATGAGTGTGCGTGATGGTCGCGTATTAGGCAGCAATAACTTTTTCCCACAAGTGGCGATTGAAGAAGACAGCGCTGATATTTTGGCTGCCTTTACTGCGCAGTACTATTTAAGCAGTCATGAGCGTGATTTCCCTTATGAATTAATTGTCACCAGCGACCATGCTGACTGGCCGACAATCGCAGACGCTATTGCACAACAATGCGGACATAAAATAGCCATCAGCCACAGGGTGCGCGGGATACGTTCACGCTGGCAGCAGTTGGCGATGACCAATGCTGAGCAAGCCTTATTGACCCGCTTAGCCAATCGCACACAAATGGCTGCACGCTTTAAAGCTTTTGCTACAGCTCTGGATTTAGCAGAGCCACCTGAGCATCTTGAGTGCTTTGATATCAGTCACTCCAGCGGCGAAGCCACTGTGGCATCCTGCGTGGTATTTGGTCCTGAAGGCCCACGCAAATCAGATTACCGCATCTATAATATTGAAGGTGTTACCGCGGGCGATGACTATGCAGCGATGCGCCAAGTTTTACAGCGCCGCCTCAGTAGCGCCCTCGAAAACCAAGGCAAATTACCCGATGTATTGCTTGTGGATGGCGGTAAAGGACAACTGAACATGGCACGCGAAGTATTCGAAGAACTGGGCATCACGCAGATTTTATTACTCGGCGTTGCAAAAGGTGTCACGCGCAAGGCCGGTTTTGAAACCTTGTATATTAATGACACTGCCACAGAGTTGAATTTACCCGATCACTCACCTGCTCTACATTTAATCCAACAAATCCGTGATGAGGCGCACCGCTTTGCTATTACTGGACACCGTGCGCGCCGCGCAAAAACACGACGCACTTCGGTACTCGAAGGTATAGCAGGCGTAGGCCCAAAACGCCGCCGCGAACTGTTAAAGTACTTCGGTGGCCTGCAAGAACTCAAGCGAGCCAGTATCGATGAAATTGCTAAAACACCAGGAATCAGCAAAACTCTTGCTGAGTCTATATATAGTGCACTGCGTCAAGCGTAAACTGTGCCTTCCATTCTTTACTAAAAAAGAATTATTGAATGAATATTCCAAATATTTTAACCCTGATGCGCGTGGCGCTCATCCCCGTATTTATTGTTTTGTTTCTTTTGCCTTTCTCTTGGAGCTATTGGGCTGCCAGCGCAGTATTTGCTTTTGCCAGCTTTACTGACTGGCTGGATGGCTACTTGGCGCGCCGTTTAAATCAAAGCACACCTTTTGGTGCCTTTTTAGATCCCGTCGCAGATAAGCTCTTAGTCGCTGTTGCTCTGGTACTGCTCGCGGCTGAACACGCCAATTTATGGCTGACCATTCCCGCCATAGTCATTATTTGCCGTGAAATCATGGTATCTGCCCTACGCGAGTGGATGGCTGAGATTGGTGAGCGTGCACAAGTCGCTGTTTCCAACATCGGCAAATGGAAAACGGCGGCACAAATGCTGGCTCTGATTATTTTATTGGCTAATCCGCCTAGTTTTAATGCTTGGGTCATCAGTGGCTATGCATTATTAATCCTGTCAGCCATTCTAACTTTGTGGTCGATGATTCAGTATTTGCGCGCGGCCAAGCCTCATTTGCATACGAATCAACAAGATAACTAACTATTTTACAAAAAAGGCTTGACGGATTATTTAAATTCGCTATTATAGCGCCCGTCACCAAGACATATGCGGGAATAGCTCAGTTGGTAGAGCACGACCTTGCCAAGGTCGGGGTCGCGAGTTCGAGTCTCGTTTCCCGCTCCAAATTGTCATCAAGAATGCCGCTTAGTGCG
>DATERP010000183.1:0-7174 GCA_035271385.1 Thiopseudomonas sp.
ATTCCTGACCGCCCATATAACCGGTGCGCTCTTCTTCTGGCAAGTTGGTCATTTCCCACATAATCATCGCTTGCATGGTCAATTCTTTTTGCTCTTGAGTCAGCTTAGTACCGTCGCCCCATTTACCAATTTCAATGGCAATTTTTAAGGTTTCATAGGTTTCTGGCGTAATGCTTTTAATCAGATCAGCAAAGTTTTTCATCGTTGATTCCTATAGAGATTCAGTCACATATAAAATTAAAGCTGTTACGCCGCACGCTGACGCGCCAGCAGCGCAAACACAGCACCACTCACACAACCCAATACTAAACCACTGACATGCGCAGCATTAGCAATTTGCCCAAAGCCTAGCGCAGTCACTACACCTGACAAGCATAACAGTAGCCAAATCAGCATCATAGCGACGACGCCGTTGGGTAAGGCATAATTGAATTGCGGATGAATACGTTGATAAATCCAACAGTGGCCCAGTACCGCGTACAACACGCCCGACAGACCGCCGAATAAAGACGCCTCCGAGAATACAAATTGACTGGCGTTAGACACCAATGCGGCAATCAAGGTCAGCAGTATCAAAAACACCTGGCCTTGCTGATGTTCTATTCTGCGACCAATTTCCCAATACCACAGCATATTCATGGCTAAATGCAGAAAACCAAAGTGCAGCAACATCGGCGAGAATAAGCGCCACCATTGCCCCTGCTCTAAACCGTACTCCAAGGGTGCAAAATACACATAATCGCCCTGTATTTTAAAATCATTAAAGGTGAACCAGCGCACCATCTCTAAATCACCACCCAATTGAGTGATCAAGCCGACGAATAGGCAAGCAATTAACACCCCTGCGGTGATTGGACTGCGCTTTAATTGCTCCACAAAACTCTGTTGCGATCTGTGCACAGGTTGCGCCGCATTCAGCTCACTTTGATACTGCGCTAGCCTGCCCTGTGTAAACAACTCATACAGTTCACGCACATGCCCAGCTTGTGCGGCACCAGCGACCCATAATACTTGCTCACCGTTATCTTCAGTCACTCGATGCTCCAAGCCTTGTTGCGCCAGCATGCGTACAAAGGGAGCAAGGTTGGTATTTAACGGTAAACGTAAAGCACTGGTCCAAGTCATATCCTGTCCTTAGTCGTGGGCGTCAACCCAAACAAAATTATGCGCTAATAAACGGGTCTCTTGCCCTAAACGATACGCAACCAACTTGCCGCCATTCACCGCACTGTAATCCAAGCACGCTAAATTAGGTCGAATCAAGCTGGGCTGACCTTGACGCCAGTAGTGACCCACAAATAACAAAGGCTGCTGCTCATCGTAGCCACTGATTTGCCGTAAGTATTGTGCTGGCAAAGGCTTTTGCGCGATATGTTCAGGTAAGGCATCAGGCTGAAACACCACGTCTCCGTAAGTCAGTGAGGTGTGCTCTTGTTGCCAAAACTTGGTACGAAACGAGGAGCGGCGATAACCGTCCTGACTGATTTGTGACATCCCATAGGGTAAAGGCAAGTTCACCCCACGCAGTAAACGATTAAACGTCTGATCCGCCAAACTACCACTGACGACCGACTGCTGAATAAAGCCCGTATCAATGCGCCCATCGGGGAAGCGAGCTCGCAAGGCATTGATTAAACGGTCATCCCAACACGCATGCACCGCACGAAAGCGCTCGGCATCAATAAACAACGGTAAGTTTAAAAACCATTGATTAAAGTCCTGCCAGTCGTAAGGGTGCTCAGCAAATTGCTCGTGGGTTTCGCGCTGCAAGCGGGCATGGCGTGGACTGTGTTCACGCACATAACTTTGCGTGCTGGCATCGTCTACAGGGGTATTCCAAGCCAACGCATAGTATTCATGATTGCCCATAATGCAGTGCGCATAACCCGCATCCACCATGGCGTGCACAATCAACAAAGTTTCACGAATCTGTGGACCGCGGTCAATCAAGTCACCTAAAAATACCGCCTGACGCTGAGGATGCTGCCAAACACCGGCACGCTTGTGATAACCAAGCAGCGCCAACAATCGCTCAAGCGCTTGCGCACAACCATGCACATCGCCGATCAGATCGTAATTGCGCGAAGGATCAAGCCACATTACTTGTTATCCTGGCCCAAGCGACTCCCCCAGCCCAACTTGTCACGGCACACAGCGTAGAAGTTATGATCCAGCGGATGCAACAAGCGCAGCTTTTGTGGTTTGCGCTGAATATGCAAAGTATCGCCCGGTGCACAAGTGGTGTGGCTCTGGCCATCACAAGACACTAACGGATAAATGGTCATATCCTCCGAGATCACCACTTTAAGCTCACTATCAGCATCCACCACTATCGGGCGGCTGGATAAGGTATGCGGGTACATCGGCACAATCACAATCGCATCTAAGCGCGGATGCATGATCGGCCCACCCGCAGATAAAGCGTAAGCAGTGGAACCGGTGGGCGTGGCAATAATCAAACCATCAGCCTTAAGGCTATACACAAACTGCCCATCAATAAACAACTCAAACTCAATCATGCGCGTCGATTTACCCGGGTGTAACACCACATCGTTAAGCGCATCACCTTGACCAATAGGCACACCGTTACGTCGCACTTCGGTTTCTAATAAGAAGCGCTGCTCTACGGTATAGTTACCCGCCAAGACTTCAGAAATTTGCGACTCAAGGTGCTCGGGTAAAATATCCGTTAGAAAGCCTAAGCTGCCGCGGTTAATACCCAGCACCGGCACACCGTGTTGCGCTAAAGCTCGCGCCGCACCCAACATCGAACCGTCACCCCCCACCACAATCACTAAATCACAGACTTCACCGAGTAACTTACGCGAGCTGGTTTGCAAATTATGGCCCGGCAGCATCTCAGCAATGGTCTCTTCTAAGATGACATGCAAGTGCCGTCCGATCAGATAGCGCTTCAGGCGACGAATCGTTTCTAAAACGCGTGCGCTGCCCATGCGTCCGATAATGCCAATGTTGCGAAACTGCTCCATAGATTCCCCGCTTTAACTGCGTTAATGATGTATGTAAGACCTACAGGGCCGATTAAGATTTTTTGCGTATCCAATACACATAGGTGCCGTCTTCTTCGCGGCTTTCAAGGAGTTGGTGCTCCAGAAACATACAAAACTTAGGTATATCACGCTGCGTTGATGGGTCTGTTGCAATCACTTTAAGGACTGCACCCGCGGCCAGCTCACGCACTTTAGTGTGCAGCATCATCACCGGCTCCGGGCAAAAAAGGCCACTGGCATCCAGTTCCGCATCAACTTGTATAAGCATGTCTGTCACCTTTATTTTACCTTTGATTTAAAGTGCCCTAGAACAACGCCGGCCGGACGATGGCTTAGCGTGCTGAGTTTTTACGCGCTCGTTGCAATAAAATCGACTTATGGGTCAGTCTTTATGCTTTACCTATTATTCAGAGCTGGGTAGTGTGCCACTCACAAACAATAAAACGGATTCTATGCCATGAGCGAACTGATTCACTACAGCTGTCACGAAGGTGTTGCTACCTTAACCCTAAACAACGGCAAAGTTAACGCCCTATCGCCCGATATGATTGCCGCCTTTAACCGTGGCCTTGATCAGGCTGAGCAAGATCGCGCTATCGTGATTATCACTGGTCAACCCGGTATTTTATCCGGTGGTTACGATTTAAAAGTCATGACATCCAGCCTCGACAACGCCTTTAATCTAGTGGCGCTGGGTTCAACCCTAACGCGCCGTATGTTAGCACACCCCTACCCGATCATTGTTGCCTGCCCAGGTCATGCCATTGCTAAAGGCGCATTCTTACTGCTGGCTGCCGACTACCGTATCGGTACTGAGGGTGCGTTTAATATTGGTCTTAATGAAGTGCTGATCGGTATGACCATGCACCATGCCGGTATTGCGCTGGCGAAAGACCGTCTCACTAAACCAGCTTTCCAGCGTTCAGTGATCAATGGTGAGCTGTTTAGCCCTCAAGATGCTATTGCTGCCGGCTTTTTAGATCGTGTAGTACCGGCTGAACAGCTTATGGATACTGCACAAGCCATGGCTACAACAATGAAGAAAATCAATATGCATGCGCACGCCAAGACCAAGCTTAAGGTGCGCAAAGATTTACTAGAGGCACTGGATGCTGCCATCGAAGTGGACAAAACCATTCCACTCTAAGCCTCAGCCTGAATGATAACGCCCGCCTACTGTGTTGACCGTAGCGGGCGTTTGCTTAACTGGCTGGACGTATGGCTTCAATTAAGTAGCTGATGTCATAACCCAACTGCTCGCCAATACGCTCTGCTTGCTGGCGCATTAACGGGATGGATGGCGTTTGCTCAAAGCTATAGGGTACCAGCAAAATCACATTACCCTCTTTTACCGGTATCTCCCAATAATGCCGATAAAACAAACCTCGCAATAAGGCAGCCCCCAAAGGACTGCCATCGAGCGTGGCCCATTGATTGATAATCAGCCAGCCACCCGGGTTGAGCTTATTCTGACACTTAGTCAAAAAACCCCACGCCAAATGCCCCGCTGAAGGCCCAAGATCGGTGTACATATCTAAATAGATCAGGTCTGCCGTCTCTGCCGTATCAATCAACTCCAGCGCATCACCAATGCGAATGGTCAGACGCGGATCATCGGTCATGGCCAAATGTTCCATCGCCATACGTGGCAAAGGCTCACGCAGCTCCAACACTTCTACATCTTCTAACGGCAAAGTGGCTAAGCACACTTCAGTCAAACTGCCGGCACCTAAACCTAAAAATAGCGCCGTTTCTGGATGCTCATGGCACAGACTGGCCAATAACATGGCGCGCGTATAGTCGTACTTGAGGTACAGCGGGTTGTCATATAGCACACAGCTTTGCTCAAAACTGTCACCAAATTCTAGATAACGATAGCCATTGACTTCAACCACGCGAATCACGCCGTATTCATCGGTTTCTTCGGCAATAATTTTTCTTTCGACCTGTTGCTCAACTAACACTGCATATTCCTTACGTGCTTGCCAATAGCGATACAGATGGTATGCCGCTAGCAATACACACAAACTCAGACTCAACCAAAGCATCATCATAGCCTATGCAGCCTCTCAATATGACGTCCGCCAGCCTGCAGATCATTAAAACCAAAAAGCCCAGCATAGGCTGGGCTTCAGTGACCACATACGACGAACAGCTTAGGCTTTAACGCGGCCTTTGTATTCACCGGTACGGGTATCAATTTCAATGGAGTCACCGATTTCACAGAATGAAGAGACTTGAATCTCATGACCTGTGCTTAAACGTGCTGTCTTCATGACTTTACCTGAAGTATCACCACGTACCGATGGCTCGGTGTAAATGATTTCACGCACGATGGTGGTTGGCAGTTCAATCGAAATGACTTTCTCATCGTAGAACACCGCAGCACACTCATCAGTCATACCATCTTCAATGTACGGCAGAACGCCTTCAACATCTGACTTTTCAACTTCGTATTGATTGTATTCAGCATCCATAAACACATACAAAGGATCAGCAAAGTAAGAGTAGGTTACATCTTTACGATCAAGAATCACCGGCTCAAATTTATCGTCTGCACGAAATACTGTTTCAGTTGCAGTACCGTTGAGAAGGTTTTTCAATTTCATTTTTACAACAGCAGCGTTACGCCCAGATTTATTGAATTCAGTTTTCTGAATAACCCAAGGTGAACCATCAATATTAGCCACTTGGCCGGCGCGAAATTCTTGTGCAGTTTTCATGCTGTAAATCCATAAGGGATGTGAATAAAATTTTAGAAGCGCATCATAGCCAATCGTGGTAAAAATGCACTAGTTTTGTTGCAAGATCGGCATGTTTATTTTGTTGGGCAGACCAGCAGTGTGCATGGCTTTGCAGTGTATGCTCATGTGCGACAAAATGCTGCCAAGCCTGAGTCATATCCCGTCCATGATTCCATGCTAAGTAAAGATCCTTGAGCGCCTTTTGTGTATTGTCGCCTAATAGGTCGCTATATAAGGTTAAAAATGCCTCTAGCTTGTCCAAGTGCGCAGCATCGTCTTGCGGATAGATGTGCCAAAGGAAAGGCTTGGCTGCCCACTGCGCCCGCACAAATGAATCTTCACCGCGTACGCAATTTAGATCGCAACACCAGAGTAATGCATCGAATCTTTCTTGCGCAATATAAGGTAAAATCTGCACTATTAGGCTGCCGCGGCGGTACTCTTGCCCCACTTCTAAGCTTTCCTCACCCAACCAAGCGGCAGTCGCACGCTGCAACACCCCCGGCAACACCAGCAATCGGTTAGTGCGCGCATCTTGACTTAAGGCTGCTAAAAAACTCGGTAAAGCGGCATTCGCATAGGCAAACAAGCTGATTAAGCGCTCACCGGGCTGTTGCTGCACACCCAGCTCGGCTAAATACTCAGCCCGCGCATGGCTCGAGGCCAAAAAAGCATCACGGCGCGCCAACAAATCGGCTTCACGCAACACACCGCCAGTCGTTACAGTAAAACCCGGGAAAAAGAAGTACTTTTGCAAGCCAGCACCTTGCATCGATGGCAGCCTATGACACTCAGCGGCCCAAGGCTCAGCAGTGAGGTACTCTAAGTTCAACCATAAGACATTTTTCTTACGCATCAGAGCAATATAATCTTGTGGTAGCTGACAGGCAAAAGCTTCAATCACCACAGCTGCACTGTCACCAGCCAACTGCGCAACCCCAGTCTCAGGCCACAAGTACACCTCAACCCCAGCCACCTCTTGGCGCTGCGCTGTTGGGATCACTGCTGGATTGATCGCTTTAAAGGAGGATAAGTCATCCACCCACAAGCGCACCGCAACATCATGTTCGTGTCGCAGTTGCTTAGCCAAACGCCACGTCACGCCAATATCACCGAAGTTATCAATCACTCGGCAAAAAATATCCCATGTCACACGCATGTTGTCGCCTTGTGCTGGTTAAAAGATCATAGAAATATACAGCGGCCATGATAAGGCAAGTCGCAGCACAAAATGAATATTTGCCTTAAAGCAAAGCTTAGGCTATATTAGCGCGCCTTGAAGACGTCTATGGCGTTTTTAAGAATTGCGGTGAAGTGTCCGAGTGGCTGAAGGAGCTCGCCTGGAAAGCGAGTATACGAGAAATCGTGTCGAGAGTTCGAATCTCTCCTTCACCGCCAGATTTAATACTAAACCCTTGC
>DATERP010000184.1:0-4074 GCA_035271385.1 Thiopseudomonas sp.
GCTTAAACCTGAACTGGATGGCCGTACCCTGTGGGTTGAAGGCACGGTGAAAGGTTTGCCTGAATGGCCCGTGGTGAAAGGGCAGCCACCGACTGTGCGTTTTGAACTGCACAATGCTACTTCTCGTCGTACTGAGTTGCCTCAACGTATTCGATTAGCTTGGCGAGCGCCACCGGAGAGCCTGCAGGCCGGTGAGCGCTGGCGCTTAGCTGTGAACTTAAAGCGTGCGGATGGCTCGCTGAATCCGCATGGTTTTGATTATCACGCTTGGCTGTTTGCTCAGCGGATTGGTGCTACAGGTTCTGTTAAAACCGGTACACGCTTGGCAGCAGGGCAAGGTTTAGATCATTGGCGTGAACAGATCAGACAACGTTTGCAGCGTTATGCACCACAATCTATGCAGGGAGTGATGGCGGCTTTAGTCTTGGGTGATGGTTCAGGTTTAAGCAGCGCACAGTGGCGCACACTACAAGCCACAGGCACTGTGCACTTGATGGTGATATCTGGACAGCACATCAGTTTAATGGCCGCGATGGCTTATGGGTTGGTGCTGTGGCTCATGCGTTTAGGCTGGTGGCCGCAATCGGTACCTTGGTTGCCTGTTGCTTGCTTACTCTCTATCGCAGCGGCCTTGGCTTACGGTGCCTTGGCTGGTTTTGCGGTGCCAGTGCAGCGTGCCTGTATTATGGTGATGGTCGCTTTGTTATGGCGCTGGCGCTTCCAACATTTAAGTGTGTGGACTGCGTTTCTAACTGCTTTGACTTTAGTCTTGGTGCGTGAGCCGTTGGTCGTGCTGCAAGCTGGGTTTTGGCTATCTTTTACTGCGGTGGGGGCTTTGCTTGTGGCTTTTTCCGCACGTTTAGGGCCGTGGCGTTGGTGGCATATTATGGGGCGTACGCAATGGATTGCGGCCATTGGTTTAGCACCCTTTCTGTTAGCTTTGAGTTTGCCGGTCAGTATGATGGGACCGCTGGCTAATATTTTTGCTGTGCCTTGGTTGAGTTTGTTGGCACTGCCGTTAACCTTGCTCGGTACCGTACTTTTACCATGGCCTACTGTGGCAAGTGTTGTTTTAGAGTGGGCGGCATGGTGCTTAAGTATCATGTTTGGCGTGCTGCAATGGTTTGCTCAAGGTTGGCCAGCGTGGCAAGGCAGTGCGGTGGGTGCTGTCGCTTTGCTTCTCACTTTAGTTGGTGTTGCCTGCTTTTTATTACCGCGCCCCTTGTTGCCGGTCTCGGCGGGTTTAGTGTTGTGGTTACCGCTGCTGTATCCCTACCAAGAAGAGATTCCCCATGGGCAGGCCAGTATCTGGGTGCTGGATGTGGGGCAAGGGCAAGCGGTTTGGGTGAAAACCGCGCAACATAGTTTAATGTATGACGCCGGGCCTTTTATGACTGGTTTTGATGCTGGCGAGCGCATTGTGGTGCCTGTGTTGCGAGGGTTTGCACAAACGCATTTAGATGAGTTGCTGATTTCCCATGCGGATGCGGATCATGCTGGTGGTGCGCCTGCTATTTTGGACGCTATTAAAGTTGCTCGAGTTGTCAGCGGCCAGCCCAGCGAGCATCCAGCACACTTTGCTGCTCAGGCCTGCACTCAAGAACAATGGCAATGGGACGGCGTGTGGTTTTGGCGCTGGCAATGGCAGGATGCTCAAGACAGTAATCAAAAATCCTGTGTCTTGCTGATAGATGCGCAAGGCGAGCGCTTATTACTCACCGGCGATTTAGATGCCGCAGGAGAGACCGCTTTATTAAAGGATTGGCCGTGGCTTAAGGCGGATTGGTTGGTGGCGGGGCATCATGGCAGTCGTACTTCGACCTCGCGTCATTTTGTGCAAGCGATTACGCCGCGCTATGCGTTAATTTCTCGAGGTAAAAACAACAGTTATGGGCATCCGCACCCGCAGGTGCTAAAAACTTTGCAGCGCAGGCAGGTGGATATCTACGATACGGCCATTGATAAAGCTATTTTAGTGCAGCTAGGTACCTACCAGTCCCCTTGGACTATGGCGCAACAATTACGTTTTTGGCGGCAACAATGAGCATCATCACTTTCAGTCTAGGGCTGGGCTTGTGCTAAAGTAGGCGCAATTTATTGAGGGAGTTACAGCTGTGTGGGAGCTGATCAAATCGGGTGGCTGGATTATGCTGCCCATTGTTGTGTGTTCAATTATTGCCGTGGCCATTGTGGTCGAGCGTTTATGGACCTTGCGCCCTTCACGGGTCAGTCCGCCGCAGCTCTTGGCGCAAGTGTGGCGTTGGGTACAAACCAAGAAAATGGATGGCGAGAGGTTTGCTGAATTACGTGCGGGGTCGCCGTTGGGGCAAATTTTAGCTGCAGGCTTAGCTAATTCACGCTATGGCCGCGAAATGATGAAAGAAAGTATTCAGGAAGCCGGCGCTAAAGTTGTGAATGAGTTGGAGCGCTACTTGACGCCGCTGGGCACTATTGCCGCCATTACCCCTCTGCTGGGTTTACTCGGTACGGTATTGGGTATGATCGAGATCTTCAGTGCTTTTATGGGTTCAGGTATGGCTAATGCACCGCAGTTAGCCGGTGGTATTGCCAAAGCATTGATCACCACAGCTGCGGGTTTATTTGTAGCGATTCCAGCGGTGTTCTTCCATCGTTTTTTACAGCGCCGAGTGGATGAGTTGGTGGTCAATATGGAGCAAGAAGCCATTAAGCTGGTTGAAGTAGTACAGGGTGATCGTGAGGTTGAGTTGCATGAGAGGCAAGCGTGAGATTCCCTCGTAAACCCCGCGAGCCGGTTGATATCAACCTAGCACCACTGATTGATGTGGTGTTTATTTTACTGCTGTTTTTTGTGGTCACCACCACCTTTACGCGTGAAACACAGCTCAAAGTTGATTTGCCGGAAGCGGTCAGCGGTGAGCAAGTGCAAGCTGAGGTTAAAGCTGCCTTAGAAATTTTGATTGGCGTTGATGGCTCTTTTGCCTTGAATGGCAAAAGCCTCAGTAAAAATGATCTCACAACTTTAATGGAGGCATTGCGCGAAGAGTCGGGCGGCGATAAAAGTATACCTGTGGTGCTCAGTGCTGATGGTAAGTCACCGCATCAAGCGGTGGTGACGGCAATGGATGCTGCGGCCAAGCTCGGCTTTGCCCAATTACGTATCACTACAGTCGAAGCGCAGGCAAAATAGTGGGGCTGGGTGAACGTTTGCAGCGCGCCTGGTATCAAGGCCATCGTGCTTTATATCTATTGTGGCCATTAGAACAGCTGTATCGTTTTATCGTACAGCGTAAGCGTGCGCAATTTTTGCGTGGTAAAACTGAAACGTACCGCGCGCCCGTCCCCGTGATTGTCGTGGGTAATCTCACTGTGGGTGGTACGGGTAAAACACCATTGATTTTATGGTTGATTGAGTATTGCCGTGCGCAAGGCTTGCGCGTTGGTGTAGTCAGCCGTGGTTATGGTGCGCAGCCACCGAGTGTGCCTTGGAGCGTGAGCGCCAGTGACTCCGCACAGCAGGCAGGTGATGAGCCGCTATTAATAGTGCAACGCAGTGGCGTGCCCTTGGTGATTGCGCCACAGCGCGCTCAAGCCGTGCAGCAACTCTTAGCTGAGCAGGCGCTGGATATCGTTTTATCCGACGATGGCTTGCAGCATTACGGCTTGGCGCGTGATATTGAGCTGGTGTTGATTGATGCCGCGCGCGGTTTGGGGAATCAGCGTTGTTTACCTATGGGGCCGTTGCGCGAGCCGGTTGAGCGCTTGCAAAGTGTCGATGCCATCTTATTAAACGGTGCACAGAGCGATAGCGAGCAGGGTTTTGCCATGCAATTGCAGCCCATCGAGTTAGTGCATGTACGCACTGGGCGACGCGAACCGCTGACCTACTTCCCAGCCGGGCAGCGCATACATGCGGTGGCTGGTATTGGTAACCCGCAGCGTTTTTTCAACACGCTGGAAACTTTGCGGTGGCTGCCTATTGCTCATCCTTTTGCTGATCATGCCGAATTTACTGCGCAAGATTTAGAGTTTTCTGATGATTATCCAGTGTTAATGACTGAGAAAGATGCGGTTAAGTGCCGTGCCTTTGCTGCA
>DATERP010000185.1:0-4700 GCA_035271385.1 Thiopseudomonas sp.
CTTGCCGTCCTCTAGGATGATCTGGTATTCCTTACCATCACTTTCCACTTGCTGTAAACGTACCAGTAAATAATCCCAGTCTTTAGCAAACCATAAAATGGTAATACGCTTGCTTTGGGTTGGGTCGCGTACGCGTTCAACCTTAATGGCGTCAACAGTACCAACGACAGTTTTCACTTCTTCTTCACCTAGGACGCGAAAGTCATAGGTATTTAACTCATCACCATCAAGCACTTGGTACGACATGCTGGTTTTACCTTCAGCAATATCGCGCTGTAAGGCCAATTGGTAAGAGGACTTATCTTGTACGCCTTGGATTAAGGTCACGTTGATGGGTGATTTGCGATCCACTCCGGTAGCACGTTGAGTTGTCCAATCAAAATCTTGTTTGATTTTTTTAGCTTTACCCATGCCTTTACGTACATAGCGGTATTGCTTGGGTTGCACGTCACCGTTAACTAAGTTTAACCAGCTGGTTTCATTGAGGCTGGCGACTAACATTGATGCGGAAAAATCCAGCTTCCAAGTGCCGTCCTCTTGCTGCTTTAAGCTACGTTCGGCTTTACCGCTAAAGGGCAGTTGCTTCCAGTCTGCAGTGTAACTGGCAGAAAAGGGCTGCAAATCTGCTGCTATAACAGTGCTAGGTAAAGTAAATGCTGCCAGAATAAAAAGTAAAGCGCGGCGCATAGATTGTTCTCCTAAGAGTGAAACTGAAAGCCAGAGCTGGCTAAGTGTTGCCCATCCAGTACAGCACCTTGCTCGCTTAACTGTAAGCGACCCTCGGCAAACCAACGTACAGCCAGTGGATAAATTTGGTGCTCTAAAGCATGCACTTTAAGCGCTAAATCTTCTGCTGTATCGCCAGATTGAATTGGCAATGCTGCTTGTATGACTATGGGGCCGCCATCGAGTTCCTCAGTGACAAAGTGCACGCTACAACCATGCTCTTGATCACCCTCATCAATGGCGCGCTGATGAGTGTTGAGGCCCTTGTGCTTAGGTAGCAAGGATGGGTGAATGTTGAGTAAGCGCTGGGCATAGTGACGGGTAAACTCAGGGGTGAGAATACGCATAAAGCCTGCGAGCACGACTAAGTCGGGTTGGTGTTGATCAATCACAGCCATCAAAGCGTTATCAAAGGCTAAGCGATCAGCAAAGTCTTTATGATTGAGCACATGCTGAGCAATGCCAGCCTGTTCAGCGCGTACCAAGCCATAAGCATCGGCACGATTGCTGACCACTGCACAGATACGCGCAGTGGGGTGCTCAGCTAAATCATCGATAATGGCTTGTAAGTTGCTGCCTGATCCGGAGATCAGGACCACAATATTGCAGGATGTTGGCTGTGATGAGGTTGAGTCAGTCATTAATGGCTTTTTAAGTTGTTAAGAATAATACGCTCAGCGTTTTCTTCTGCCGCTTGGATATGACCAATCACCCATGGCTGCTCGCCTGCTGCTTGTAAGTGCTCAAGCACAGTGGCTTGTTGCTCAGGTGCAACACAGATCACCATGCCAACGCCACAGTTGAGTACGCGGTGCATTTCAACTTCTGCAACGTTACCTTGCTCTTGTAACCAGTCAAAGACGGCAGGACGGGTCCAGCTCGCCACATCAATCACAGCTTGTGAGTTGGCTGGCAATACACGTGGAATGTTTTCCACTAAGCCACCGCCGGTGATGTGTGACATAGCTTTGACTGCGCCGGTTTCTTTGATCAGCTTTAATAAAGGCTTCACGTAGATGCGCGTTGGCTCCATCAGCAAATCACTGAGCGCTGTGCCGTTGAGTTGTGCAGTTTTGATATCAACCTTGGCTACTTCAATGATTTTACGAATCAAAGAATAACCATTGGAGTGTGGTCCGGAAGACGGCAGAGCAATCAATACATCACCCGCAGCAACTTGGGTGCCATCAATGATTTCTTCTTTTTCAACTACACCGACACAAAAGCCGGCTAAGTCGTAATCTTCACCCGTATACATACCTGGCATTTCTGCAGTTTCACCGCCTACCAGCGCGCAACCTGCTTGCTCACAACCTTCGCCAATACCGGTGACAACCTGTGCGGCGATATCTACGTTGAGTTTGCCTGTGGCGTAGTAATCAAGGAAAAACAGTGGCTCAGCACCGCTGACAATTAAGTCGTTGACGCACATGGCGACTAAATCGATACCGATTTTCTCATGCTTATTCAGATCAATGGCGAGGCGCAGTTTAGTACCCACACCATCAGTGCCCGATACTAAAACGGGCTTTTTATAACCTTCTGGAATCTCACATAAAGCACCAAAGCCGCCCAAACCACCGAGTACTTCAGGACGGGCTGTGCGTTTAGCAACGCCTTTAATGCGTTCAACGAGTGCTTCACCAGCGTCGATATCAACACCAGCGTCCTTGTAGCTTAAAGAAGTTTTATTGTTGCTCATGAATTGGGGCCTTTGCGAAGAATGCGAAAAATATGCTTAATTGCGCGATTTTATCAGGCTTCCGGCCGAGCGGCCATTGTTGCAGCGAAAAGTGTGGCTAAAACTAGAAAAAGAATACAGATAAGGGTTAACAAAGCACTCAAAGAGCCTCAATTAAGGCATGGTTAGAGGTTGTATTGGCTTAGAGCTCAACCCGTGCCGGTTGATAGCCCTGTTCACGGTAACGGACAAAGTTCTGGCGGCTGATGTTAAGTTGCTCAGGAGCTTGATTGACGATCTCAATCACGCGGGTAAAGCAATCAAGATGCGGGGGCAGTTCAGCGTTGAGATTGATTAACACAGCGTTGTCAAAATGCGGGCGCTGATCGATGCCGACTAACACGGGGGCTTGCGCTGTGGCGCTGTAGCTTTCGTGGGGAATAAAGCTGGCGCGGCGAAACGTCCAGAGTAAATCATCCACTTCAGCTTGCTGGGCAGTGTCATTGCAGCGAATAAAAGTCATAAAGCCGGCACGCCAAGCTTTATGTGCCAGACGGCAGGCCGCAATTAAGCGGTCCGCCGTTTGGGTGGAAGGTAAAACGTAAAACTCTACTTTCACTGCGCGCGATCCAACAGGTACTGAGTTAACAAAGGTACCGGGCGACCGGTGGCGCCTTTGTCTTTACCGCCACTGATCCATGCAGTACCGGCGATATCCAGGTGCGCCCATGGGTAGTCTTTGGTAAAGCGTGATAAGAAGCAGCCAGCAGTAATGGAGCCCGCTTTGGGGCCGCCAATGTTGGCAATATCTGCAAAGGGGCTGTCGAGCAGTTCTTGGTATTCGTCAAATAAGGGTAATTCCCACGCCACGTCGCTGGCTTGTTTACCGGCATGCAGCAGGCTCTGTACCAGTTCAGGGTTATTACCCATCAGGCCGCTGGTGCTGCTGCCTAATGCTACGATGCACGCGCCGGTTAGGGTGGCAATGTTGACCACTGCTTGAGGGTTAAAACGCTTGACATAAGTGAGGGCGTCGCACAGCACTAAACGACCTTCAGCATCCGTATTGAGAATCTCAACTGTTTGGCCACTCATGGTGGTTACGATATCACCTGGACGGGTTGCGCCGCCGCTGGGCATGTTTTCCGCACAGGTCAGTACGCCAATGACGTTAATTGGCAATTGCAGTTCGGTGATAGTTTTAAAAACACCTAAAACACTGGCTGCACCGCCCATGTCGTATTTCATTTCATCCATACCAGCGCCTGGCTTAAGGCTGATGCCGCCGGTATCAAAGGTGATGCCTTTACCGACCAGCACATAGGGCTGTTTGGTTTTGTCGTCAGCGCCTTGGTAATTCATAATAATCATGCGTGCCGGCTGATCACTGCCTTGGGCTACTGCCAGTAAAGCACCCGCGCCCAGCTCTTTGAGTTGCTCTTCTTCGAGTACTTCAACGCTCAGATTGGCGTTGTGCTTGCTCAGCTCTTGTGCTTGCTGTGCTAAATAGCGAGGGTGGCAGATATTCGGCGGCATATTGCCTAGGTCACGGGTAAACGCCATGCCTGAGGCAATCGCTTTACCTTGCAGGCAAGCTTTTTCAACCGCTTCTTGTTGTTCGCTGGTGCAAACAAAAGTTATCGCGCTGAGGTTGCTGGCTGGTGCTTTTTCGCTTTTGAACTGATCAAAAATATACAGGCCATCGGCTAAGCATTCTGCGATTAGACGTGCACTGCTGTACGCATCACGCTCTTTAAACTTCACATCAGCAAAAGCCAATGCCGCATCTTTGATGGACAGGCTTTTGAAAGTATTTAAAATTGCACTGACCAATTTGCGTGCGCTGCGGTCAGACAGTTCAGCATCTTTACCAATACCGACTAATAGCACGCGTTGCGCTTTTAGATTGGCGAGGTTGTGCAGTAATAATGTTTGACCGAGCTTACCTTGGATGTCGCCTGCCTTGATAAGTGCGCTAAGTGCGCCATCACACAAGTTATCAATGGTTTGGCCTTGGCTGTCGAGCTCAAGTTGCTCGTTAACGGTTAAGACTAGGGCGCTGGTGTTCAGTGATTCAACAGCATTGGAACTGACTAAAAAGTCCATACTCAAGGATCCTCAAGACAAAGGTGAATAGATGCAGGATAATACCCATCGTTTGCATCGGCGTGTGTGTACACTGCCATAATTTGTATGACTAGTGTGAGCCGCGATGAGCGGTTTTGACAAGCTTGGAGCCTCTACTTGATAGTTTTTCGTTATCTTTCTCGCGAAGTTTTACTGACCTTTAGTG
>DATERP010000186.1:0-40661 GCA_035271385.1 Thiopseudomonas sp.
GTCATTTCTAGAATAGGGGAGATGGGAGTGTGTATACGCTTGAGTTCACCACGCTGCTCAAGGCCGCTGATGAAGTCTCGAAGATCAGTATATTGCATGATGTATGTCCGTAGCAGATCAAACGCTGAGCGGCTAAGCACTCAGCGCTTGTAGTACTAAACGAGGGTTATTTGCTGCGTTTCATCGACATGAAAAACTCTTCATTGGTCTTAGTGTCTTTGAGTTTGTCCAGCAAAAACTCAATCGCTGCAGTTTCATCCATAGGATGCAACAATTTACGCAAAATCCACATGCGCTGCAGTTCATCTTCGCTGGTTAATAACTCTTCACGACGGGTACCCGAGCGGTTGATATTGATCGCTGGGAACACACGTTTTTCAGCAATACGGCGCTCAAGTTGCAGCTCCATATTACCGGTACCTTTAAACTCTTCGTAAATCACTTCGTCCATTTTCGAACCGGTCTCAACTAGAGCGGTTGCGATAATGGTTAATGAACCACCTTCTTCGATATTACGTGCCGCACCGAAGAAACGCTTGGGTTTTTCAAGAGCATGCGCATCCACACCACCGGTGAGTACCTTGCCGGAGCTTGGAATCACAGTGTTATAAGCACGGGCTAAACGCGTAATAGAGTCAAGCAGAATCACCACATCTTTTTTGTGCTCAACCAAACGCTTAGCTTTTTCAATGACCATTTCAGCCACTTGCACGTGACGTGTCGGTGGCTCATCAAAGGTCGAAGCAACCACTTCACCACGTACGGTACGCTGCATTTCCGTTACTTCTTCTGGGCGCTCATCAATCAACAAAACGATGAGATGGCACTCAGGATTGTTACGGGTAATGTTCGAAGCGATATTTTGCAGCATGATGGTTTTACCGGCTTTAGGCGGTGCCACAATCAAACCACGCTGTCCTTTACCAATCGGTGCAGCTAAATCAATCACACGACCGGTTAAATCCTCAGTGGAGCCATTACCAATTTCCATTTTTAGACGTTTAGTCGGAAACAGCGGTGTGAGGTTTTCAAACAGGATTTTATTACGAGCATTTTCTGGGCGGTCATAGTTAATTTCATCGACCTTAAGTAGGGCAAAGTAACGCTCGCCTTCTTTAGGCGGGCGAATTTTACCCATAATGCTATCGCCCGTTCGTAAGTTAAAACGGCGAATTTGGCTCGGCGATACATAGATATCATCCGGGCCGGCAAGGTATGACGAGTCCGCAGAGCGCAGAAAGCCAAAACCATCTTGGAGTATTTCGAGAACGCCATCACCAGAAATTTCTTCACCACCACGCGCATGGCGCTTGAGGAGGGAGAAAATAATATCCTGCTTGCGTGAACGAGCCATATTATCTAGGCCCATTTGTTCAGCCAGTTCAAGCAGTTCAGCGACGGGTTTTTGTTTTAATTCGGTCAGATTCATAGGGAATGACGATGATTTAATTTAGAAGAAATGAGTAAGCGCTTGGCTTAGGAGGCGTACCGCGAGGAGAACAATCGATTGTTTGTTCAAAGCCGCATAAGAGATCGGCGACGGCATGCAAACTTGTAGTTGTAGCACAGTAAAGCTACAAAAATTTAATCTACCACTTGCACAGGCGTGCGTCTAGTGCGCAGATTAAGAAAATGCACACTAGGCGAGCGTATAGAGCGATTGTTGCAGCAATTAGATGTGGCTTTCTAAAAAAGCAACCAGTTGGCTTTTTGATAACGCACCCACTTTAGTTGCTTCAACGTTACCGTTTTTAAACAACATCAGTGTTGGAATGCCACGTACACCATACTTAGGTGGCGTTGCTTGGTTGTCATCGATGTTCAATTTGCAGATTTTAACTTTACCGGCAAACTCAACTGCAACTTCGGCTAAAACCGGTGCAATCATTTTGCACGGACCACACCACTCTGCCCAGTAGTCAACCAGCACAGGGCCGTCAGCTTGCAATACATCTTGGTCAAAGCTTGAGTCGCTGATATTAATAATGTTATCGCTCATGAAACCTCTCCGTAAAGGTTGATATTAATTAACGTACTAATAATCATAGCCTGCCTTAACCTTTAACGAAAGCAGCATTGCGTTACTGTATTTTTCTTTACTGCTTTACTTTGCACCTTGATGAGGTGATTTAAATTGGCGAATGCGTCGTAGCATGGCACGATAGCAATATTATTTTTCTGGAATAGCGGCATGCCCAACTCTGCGCCCAAACACTTCCCCCTGATTGCTGCAATTGATCTTGGCTCCAATAGCTTTCATATGGTGCTGGCTAAAACAGATCAGCGGGAAATTCGAATTCTTGAACGCATTGGTGAGAAGGTGCAGTTGGCTGCTGGTATTACAGCTGACTTGCAGTTACAGGACGACGCCATTGAGCGCGGCTTAGACTGCCTGCGGCGCTTTGCCCAGTTGATTCACGGCTTACCTGAAGGCGCTGTACGTGTTGTCGGCACCAGTTCGCTACGTGTCGCACATAACCGTCAGGCCTTTATTGAGCGTGCAGAAGAGATTTTAGGGCACGACGTTGATGTAATTTCGGGTCGTGAAGAAGCTCGTCTAATTTATCTTGGCGTGTCACACACCTTAGCTGACGCACCAGGTAAACGCTTGGTCATTGATATTGGTGGTGGTAGTACCGAATTTATTATTGGCCAACAATTTGAATCGCAACTGCGTGGCAGCCTACAAATGGGTTGTGTGAGTTTTACTCAGCGCTTTTTTAAAGACGGCAAAATCACGCCTGCACGTTACGCCCAAGCCTATACCGCAGCACGTTTAGAATTGATGGAGCTAGAACAAAGCCTACGCCGCATGGGCTGGCAAGATACCGTAGGCGCATCAGGTACTATCCGCTCAGTCGCGCAAGCAATTGGTGCGGCGGGTTTAAGCAGTGGTGAAATTAACAAAGCAGGGTTGATGTGGCTCAAACGTACTTTATTTAAACTGGGCGAAATCGATAAAATTGAAATAGCTGGTGTAAAACCTGAACGCAGTGCCATTTTACCTGCGGGTTTAGCTATTATTGAAGCGATCTTTGATGCTTTAGATCTAGAACAAATCGCTCCCTGTGATGGTGCGTTACGTGAAGGTGTGCTCTACGACTTACTGGGTCGTCACCAACATGAAGACGTGCGTGAGCGCTCAATTCACGCACTGATGGAACGCAGTCACGTTGACTTTGAGCACGCGCAAAAAGTTGAATGCAAAGCACTAGAAGCACTAGAGCAAGTGGCTGAAGCCTGGCAGCTCAATGAAGATTGGCACAGCGATATGCTCAGCTGGGCAGCCCGTGTTCATGAAGTCGGTTTAGATATTGCCCATTACCACTTCCATAAACACGGTGCTTATTTGGTTGAGCATTCAGATTTATCTGGATTCTCCCGCCAAGATCAACAAATGCTAGCCTTATTAGTGCGCGGCCACCGTCGCAATATCCCTAAAGAGCGCTTTATGGAGTTTGGTGAAGAAGGGCAGCAGCTATTACGCTTGTGTATTTTATTGCGCTTTGCGATTTTACTGCACCATATCCGCGGCACTCAAGAAGTCCCCCAATTGCAATTAATTGCAGGGCAAAACAGCTTACATATTCGCTTTGCAGAAAACTGGCTGGATAATAATCCACTGACCTTGGCTGACTTTCAAAAAGAAGCCGACTGGCTACAGCGTATTGGCTTCACTTTAGAAGCTGAGTAACTGCAAATCAACAAATCGAGCGCTGGAAGGCCGGTCTTGAAAGACCGTCTTTAATCTGAGCGTTTCTTGGTTTTTTGCCAATGCTGTAATTCAATAACATTATTCTCGCTGGTAGACCTTTGCTGCGGCGTACAATACTCAACCACTGCAGCATCACCACTCTCACTGCTATCTGGCATGGGATAGGCTTGCATCTCAATTTTGGCTAAAAAACGACCAAACATCGCCACAGTTCCACTTAAACGCTCATGACTGGTCACGGTAAACTCAAAGTTATACAGGCGTGCTAAACGTTTTTGACCTTTGCCATCTTGAATAATGCGCCAACCTTTGAGCGCCACATTACCATCGAGTAACTGTACGCCAGCCTCCTTACAATGTTGACGCGCAAAAAGTAACGCACGCTCACGCACACCATGCCCACGCCAAAACCATGCAATGGCCAGCCCCACCAATAACCAAGCAAACAACTCACCCAGTGTTATCATATTTATCACTCTGATTATATCGTTTGAGCCACTGCCGCATGCCCTCGGCTATGACATTATAGGTCCTAGCAGCTTTGGTAGTTTTTTTACCAGCCTGTGGATAACTTTGCTGCTGGGCGTTACAATAGCAGATTGTTATTCCACGTTTTACTTGAGGGATCTCTGTGTCTGTCGAACTTTGGCTACAGTCTGTCGACTTTTTACGCGATGAACTGCCGGCTCAGCATTTCAACACCTGGATCCGTCCATTACAAGTTGAAGCCGTTGGTGATGAGCTGCATATCTTCGCACCCAATCGCTTTGTATTAGATTGGGTCAACGATAAGTATATCAACCGTTTACTCGAGCTGATGGCCGAGCGTAATAACGGTCAAGCGCCGTCTATTGCTTTATTAATTGGTAGCAAGGCTAAAACGCGGACCAGCATCAACAGTCCAGCGCAACCTGCTCCTGTGGCAACCCCCGTTGCCAGCGCGCCTGTCAGCGCACCAGAGCCTTATCAAGCGCCACTACCCATTCAACCGATGCCAAGCCAGCAGCCCACTGCGCATGTGTCCGCACAAGGCAATAGCCCAGCAAGTGTCAGTGTTGACCGTAATGCACCTTCACCAGCCAAAGGTGCGGGTACGATTAAACATGTCAGCGCACTCAACCGTTCTTTTACTTTTGACAGTTTTGTTGAAGGTAAATCCAACCAACTTGCACGTGCTGCAGCATGGCAAGTGGCTGATAACCCTAAGCATGGCTACAACCCGCTATTTTTATACGGCGGTGTCGGTTTAGGTAAGACGCACTTGATGCATGCGGTTGGTAATCATTTACTACAAAAGAACCCGAACGCCAAGGTGATTTATTTACACTCTGAGCGTTTCGTGGCCGATATGGTGCGGGCTTTGCAGAACAACGCAATTAACGAGTTTAAAAACTATTACCGTTCAGTTGACGCTTTATTAATTGATGATATTCAGTTTTTTGCTAAAAAAGAGCGCTCACAGGAAGAGTTTTTCCATACCTTTAACGCACTGCTTGAAGGTAACCAACAAGTTATTTTGACCAGTGACCGTTATCCAAAAGAAATTGACGGTCTGGAAGAGCGCTTAAAATCACGCTTTGGTTGGGGATTAACTGTTGCAGTTGAGCCGCCTGAGTTAGAAACACGTGTCGCCATTCTGATGAAGAAAGCTGAGCAAAGCAGGGTGCAATTGTCACACGATTGCGCTTTCTTTATTGCTCAACGCATTCGCTCCAACGTACGTGAGTTAGAAGGTGCATTAAAACGAGTGATTGCGCACTCGCACTTTACTAACGAGCCGATCACCGTTGAATTAATTCGCGAGTCTCTAAAAGACTTGTTAGCACTGCAAGATAAACTTGTCAGTATTGATAATATCCAGCGCACTGTCGCTGAATATTACAAAATTAAAATTTCCGATATCTTATCCAAGCGTCGTTCGCGTTCAGTAGCGCGTCCACGCCAAGTGGCCATGGCTCTGTCGAAAGAGATCACTAACCATAGCTTGCCTGAAATTGGTGACGCCTTTGGTGGTCGCGACCATACGACGGTATTGCACGCTTGCCGCAAGATTGCCGAGCTCAGTGAAACCGATGCAGATATCCGCGAAGATTATAAAAACCTACTGCGCACGTTAACCACATAAGCAGTGCCAGCACTTTTAAGCAAGGACTAACCATGCACTTCACTATCCAACGCGAAGCCTTATTAAAGCCGCTGCAACTCGTGGCCGGCGTTGTTGAACGCAAGCAAACCATGCCTGTGTTATCTAACGTACTGCTCGTTATTGATGGCCAGAGCTTAGCAATGACCGGTACCGACACCGAAGTTGAACTGGTTGCGCGTATCACTTTAGATGAACCAGCGCAGCCTGGCGAAATCACTGTGCCGGCGCGCAAACTCATGGATATCTGCAAAAATTTACCTGCAGAATCCATGATTGACTTTAAAGTTGATGATCAAAAAGTAATGATTAGAGCAGGGCGTAGCCGCTTTACTTTAACCACGCTACCCGCTGCTGACTTCCCATCATCGGAAGAAACCCCCGGTTCATTAAGCTTCACTGTGTCACAAGGCCATGTACGTCGCTTAATCGAGCGCACCAGCTTTGCTATGGCGCAACAAGATGTACGTTACTACCTCAATGGTTTAATGCTCGAAGCTAAGCAAGGTGTGCTGCGCGCTGTGGCCACTGACGGTCACCGTCTGGCACTGTGCTCAGTCCCTGCCAACATCAGTGATGACATTCAGCACCAGGTGATTGTGCCACGCAAAGGTGTGCTGGAATTAGCCCGTTTAATGACGGATGACGCCAGCAACGTAGATGTAGTATTTGGTAGTAACTATATTCGTGCCACCACTGCTGAATTTACCTTTATCTCAAAATTAGTCGACGGTAAGTTCCCTGATTACGAGCGCGTCCTGCCACGCGGTGGTAATAAAACCGTGATTGCTGATCGCCAAAATCTGCGTGAAGCCTTAAGCCGTGCCTCGATTTTGTCTAACGAAAAATACCGTGGGATTCGCTGGCAGCTTGAGTCGGGCTTACTAAAAATCCAAGCCAATAACCCAGAGCAAGAAGTGGCGGAAGATGAAGTCAGTGTTGACTACAGTGGCGACAGTTTAGAAATCGGCTTTAACGTCACCTACTTATTAGACGTACTGAGTGCCACGTCATCTGAGCAAATCAGTGTAGTGCTTTCCGACTCCAACAGCAGCGCATTGATTCAAGAGGCTGACAACGACGGTGCATCTTACGTTGTTATGCCGATGCGCCTGTAATCAGTACTGACTGATGGCGATTAGCCAATTACAAATCACCGGCATCCGTAACCTGCTGCCGGTGACTTTGGTCACTTCCCCGCGCATCAATATTCTCTACGGTGCTAATGGCAGCGGTAAAACCAGTGTACTGGAAGCCATTTACTTGCTGGCAATGGCGCGCTCATTTCGCAGCACACGCCTGCAACCGATGATTCAATATGAGCAAGACAGTTGTACCGTCTTTGCTGACATCCAGCGTGACGACGGTAGCCGCAGCAAGCTTGGTATCAGCCGCGACCGCCAATCTGAGCTACGTATCCGTATTGATGGCCAAAACGCTCGTAGCGCTGCACAGCTGGCACAACTGGTACCTTTGCAGCTCATCAACCCTGATAGTTTTCGCTTGCTCGAAGGCTCACCCAAACTACGCCGGCAATTCTTGGATTGGGGAGTGTTCCACGTGGAACATCAATTTATTTCTGCATGGCAACGCTTACAAGCCAGTCTTAAGCAAAGAAATTCATGCCTGCGCCATGGTATAATGGACGCATCTATTATTGCTGCTTGGGACCATGAACTCTGCCTGGCCAGCGATGAAATTGACCAGTTACGTCAAGCGTATATCGCCCAACTCAAACCTGTTTTTGAGGAGACGTTAGCCAAGTTATTGGATTTACCTGGCCTGACGCTCAGCTACTTTCGTGGTTGGGATAGAAGCAGTTCTCTGCAAGACGTTCTGAATAAAAACCTTGAGCGCGATAGGGCGCTCGGTTACACACAAGCGGGGCCACAACGTGCCGACCTTAGAGTACGGATAGAGAAAAACAACGCTGTTGATATTCTCTCGCGAGGCCAGCAAAAACTGGTGATTTGTGCACTGAGAATTGCACAAGGTTATTTGCTATCTCAGGCACGACGCAACGAATGTATTTACCTCGTTGATGACTTACCTTCAGAGCTGGATGAGCAACATCGTTTAGCGCTCTGCAAGTTACTCGACGATTTGAACTGCCAGGTTTTTATCACCTGTGTAGACCAACATATAATGAGCTCGGGCTGGCGAACGGATACTCCAGTCTCATTGTTCCACGTGGAACATGGCCAAATAACACCTTCAGGAGTGAACGCATGAGCGAAGAACAAACGTACGATTCCAGCAATATTAAAGTGTTAAAAGGTCTGGACGCAGTACGCAAACGCCCAGGTATGTATATCGGTGATACGGACGATGGTACCGGGTTGCACCACATGGTTTTTGAAACTGTGGATAACTCTATTGACGAAGCCCTCGCTGGCCATTGTGATGAAATCACCATTACCATTCACTCCGACGAGTCTATTACTGTTCAGGATAATGGCCGTGGTATTCCAGTTGATATCCACAAAGAAGAAGGGATTTCAGCTGCCGAAGTGATTATGACGGTACTGCACGCTGGTGGTAAGTTTGATGACAACAGCTATAAAGTATCAGGCGGCCTACACGGCGTAGGTGTGTCTGTAGTTAACGCGCTATCGCGCGTACTGATTATGACCATCCGCCGCCAAGGTAAAATCTGGGAGCAAACCTATCACCATGGTGTACCACAAGCACCTATGGCACCGATTGGTGAGACCGACAAAACCGGTACCTGCATCCACTTTAAGCCCTCGGCTGATACCTTTGCTAATATTCAATTTAGCTGGGAAATCTTAGCTAAACGTATCCGCGAATTATCTTTCCTCAACTCAGGCGTAGGCATCTATTTAAAAGATGAGCGCACGGGCAAAGAAGAATTATTCAAATATGAAGGTGGTCTAAAAGCTTTTGTTGAGTACTTAAACACCAACAAAACCACAGTCAACCAAGTCTTCCATTTCTCCACTCAGCGTGAAGATGATGGTATTGGCGTGGAAGTCGCCATGCAGTGGAACGACGGCTTTAATGAAAATCTACAGTGCTTTACCAACAATATTCCACAACGTGATGGTGGTACACACTTAGTCGGCTTCCGCACCGCACTGACACGTCACCTCAACAGCTATATTGAGGCGGAAGGTTTAGGTAAGAAAGATAAAGTCAGCACCACAGGTGATGATGCTCGCGAAGGCTTGACTGCAATTATTTCAGTGAAAGTACCTGACCCGAAATTCAGCTCACAAACCAAAGACAAGCTGGTGTCCTCTGAAGTGAAGACTGCAGTTGAGCAGGAAATGGGTAAGCACCTTGCTGATTACTTATTAGAAAACCCAGCTGAAGCTCGCGCTATTGTTGGCAAAATGATTGATGCCGCACGCGCGCGTGAAGCGGCACGTAAAGCACGTGAAATGACACGCCGTAAAGGTGCGTTAGATATCGCAGGCTTACCGGGTAAGCTCGCTGACTGCCAAGAGAAAGATCCAGCACTATCTGAACTCTATATTGTGGAAGGGGACTCTGCTGGCGGTTCAGCTAAGCAGGGCCGCAACCGTAAGACCCAGGCCATCTTGCCACTTAAAGGTAAGATTCTTAACGTTGAAAAAGCACGTTTCGATAAGATGATTTCATCGCAAGAAGTGGGTACGTTAATTACCGCTCTAGGCTGTGGTATTGGCCGTGATGAATACAATATTGAAAAGCTGCGTTACCACAACATCATTATCATGACGGATGCTGACGTCGATGGTTCGCACATTCGTACTTTGCTGCTGACCTTCTTCTTCCGCCAGTTACCTGAGCTGGTTGAGCGTGGCTATATCTATATTGCCCAGCCACCACTGTATAAAGTAAAGCGCGGCAAGCAAGAGCAGTACATTAAAGACGACGAAGCGATGGATGAGTACCTGACCAACTCAGCTCTGGAAGATGCTAGCTTGCATGTAAATGCGAGTGCTCCTGGTTTATCCGGTGTGGCGTTAGAAGAGTTAGTCAATGAGTACCGCTCAGTATTAAAAACACTCGAGCGTTTATCACGACTGTATCCAAAAGAAATCACCGAGCATTTCCTCTATTTGCCACGCGTTGAGCCTGAGCAACTGACCGATAAAGCGGCGATGCAAACCTGGTTAGATGCGCTGCAAACACGTATGGATAACGTGGAGAAATCCGGTGAGGTTTACACTGTAGGCTTACGTCACGATAGCGAAAGAAACTACTGGCTGCCAGAAATCCAGATTAAAGCCCATGGCCTAACTAACCATATTCTGTTTAATCATGATTTCTACTCCAGTAACGACTACCGCACAATGACTGAGCTAGGTAACAAGCTCAATAACTTACTCGAAGACGATGCCTACGTCATGCGCGGTGAGCGTAAGCAAGCGGTCAGCACCTTTAAAGAGGCGCTGGACTGGTTGCTGGCAGAAGGTAGCCGCCGCCTCAGCGTACAGCGCTATAAAGGTCTAGGGGAAATGAACCCTGAGCAGTTATGGGAAACCACCATGGACCCAAGTCAGCGCCGTATGCTGCAAGTGACCATTGATGATGCCATTGCTGCCGACCAAATCTTTAATACGCTGATGGGCGACCACGTGGAACCACGTCGCGCCTTTATTGAAGAGAACGCTTTAGCAGTATCTAACTTAGACTTCTAAGGCTGCGCAGTAGCACTCAAGCCGTCGTACCTATAATAGGTGCGGCGGCTTTTTTATTGCTCAATAACTTCTATTGCACACTCAGTGCCGCGATATACTGCAAGCGCATTACACCTCAGCAACTTAGCCCTCGCGTGCATTCATATTCTGTAATGAAAAAAACAACTGTTATCGCTAGAGCACGATGAATTGATTGTGTCATGATGTTATCTGAGTCCAGTTAACCGCAAGGACTGCAACCTACGCTGATATGCGTAAAACCATTTAATTTGAGTAGCATCTGTGAATATTTCCCATCTGATTAAAGCAGGACTATTGGCCACCTGCGTGTTTGTTGGTCAAACTTACGCGGCATCCACAACACCTAAAGTTGCCGCGCAACAAGAACTGGCTGCGGGCAGTGCCTTGTTGATGGATTTAAAAACCAATGAAATCCTTTATTCGAGCAACCCTAATTTTGTTGCACCCATCGCCTCAGTGACTAAGTTGATGACGGCCATGGTGGTTTTAGATGCGCAACAATCCTTAACTGAAAAGCTACCGATCGTTATCAGCGACACTAAAGAAATGCAGGGCGTGTTTTCCCGCGTGCGCTTAGGCAGCGAACTCAGTCGTCACGATTTATTATTAATTACTTTAATGTCGTCAGAAAACCGTGCGGCGGCGAGTCTTGCCCATCACTATAAAGGCGGACATCAGGCGTTTATTCAAGCCATGAACGCCAAAGCTAAAGCACTGGGCATGCAGCACTCATACTTTGTTGAGCCGACCGGCTTGTCTGAAAAAAACGTTGCCAATGCCGAAGACTTAGTGCGCATGGTTAAAGCGGCGCAAGGCTATCCATTGATTCGTCAGTTCAGCACTATGGGCGAAAAAACTGTGGCCTTTACGAAACCTAATTACACCTTAGGTTTTCGCAATACCAATGCTTTAGTACGCAAAGACAACTGGAAAATTAACGTCAGTAAAACCGGCTTTACTAACAGTGCCGGGCATTGCTTAGTCATGAGCACCGAGATGAATAAGCGCCCAGTAGCCTTTGTGGTACTCGATGCTTTTGGTAAGTACACCCATATGGCTGACGCTAATCGCTTAAAGAAGTGGCTGGAAACTGGCGCTATTACCCCAGTTCCAGCCGCGGCGCTGAGCTATAAAAAAGCAAAACAACACGAGCGCCAGCAAGTACTTGCCAGCCAATAAGCCGACTTATATTGGCTTAGTGCCCAGGGCTGAGCGCAAAGTAGAGCAAAGCATCTAGACCACCGGTGGGAGCTGCCTGCAAACGTAACTCGCCACCGTAACGCTCAGTCACGGCTTGGACAATCGCCAAGCCTAAACCACTACCACTTGGCGTACTGGCCGTGCGCCAAAAACGCTGTTTGGCTTGCTCAATATCGGCAGCAGACAACCCTGCACCCGCATCACGCACGCGCAGCAACAAACGCTGATTCTCCACCGCCATATACAATTCCACAGGGCTGTCAGCTGGGCTGTAGCGTAAAGCGTTATCCAATAAGTTGCGCAGTGACGCCACCGCCAGCGAAGCAGGTACAGCCACCGCCACCTCGCGGGTCAACTCATTGACCACTTCAATACGCTGATAACCTGGTACCGCAATCAAGTCCGCTAAGGCATCACGTGCAAGATTTTGTGCGCTGACCTGACCATCCTTATCAAAGTCTTGTGCGCTTTCCACACGTGCTAATAACAGCAATTGCTCCAAGCCACTTTGCATTCTGTCCACAGCTGTTTCTGCTTGCTGCAAAGCGTTCTGCGCCACATCACCTGAGCTCATTTGCGCTACTTGCAAATGTATTTTGACTGCCGTTAAAGGTGTGCGTAATTCATGCGCAGCATCATTGGTAAAACGCCGCTCACGATTTAACGCCGCAGCAATACGGGCAAATAATTGATTGAGCGTGGCCACTAAAGGCTGTAAATCTTTAGGTAAGCGTGGCACTTGCACCGGCTGTAAATCTTCAGCATCACGTTGCGCTAACACCGAACGTAAGGTTTGCAGAGGTGAGAGACCGCGACCAATGCCAAACCAAATCAGCACTAAGCTGCCCAGTAGCGCCAAAGCCACGGGCAGGGCAGCAGCAATTAAAATGGCTGATTGTAAAGTCTCACGCTCATCAATGCGGTCTGCCGTAGTCACCCACAAGTGTTTGCGCTTTAAAGTAAAACTGCGCCAACGCTCATCACCAATACTGACCTCATGAAAACCTTCGCCATACTCGGCCAAAGTCGCCTGCGGCATATTCGGCGTACGCACTAATACTTCACCACGTAACGAGCGCACTTGGCACATCAAACCGCCTTGCAGTCCTAACTCCACAGCGTTAAGTGGACTGGCGTTATGCGAGGGCATAGGTTGTGGTAATTGCTCTAATAATCCTGCCACCATCCGTGCAGAGGAGGCGAGACGTTCATCCAAAGCCACAGTCACTTCACGGCGTAAATCACCCAGCAACCACAACGCCGCCAAACTCCAGAGCACAATAAAGGTACCACCTAAAATCAGCAGTAAACGTTTACGTAGGCTCATGCGGTACTCCGATGCGATAACCCAAACCACGCACAGTTTTCACCACATCACTGCCTAACTTGCGGCGTAAATTATAGATGTGCACATTAATCGCATTACTTTCCACGCCATCGCCGAGACCGTACAAGCTGTCTTGTAATTGTTCAGCGCTGAGAATTTGCCCGGGATTTTGTAGCAATGCACTGAGCAGGGCTTGCTCACGTCGCGATAAGGTTACCGGCTGACCATGCAGGGTCACTTCACGGGTGCTGGGGTCAAAGGTTAAACCGTGGTGCTCAATCAAGTGAGTACTGCGGCCACTGCTGCGACGTAACAAACTGTGTAAGCGCGCGGCTAGTTCGCGCAGGTCAAAGGGCTTAAGTAGGTAGTCATCGGCACCGGCCTGTAAGCCGGCCACACGCTGCACCACTGAATCACGCGCACTTAAAATCAGGACGGGCAAATCATGGCCTTGGCTGCGTAAACGACTGAGCAGTTGCAAGCCATCTTCATCGGGCAAACCCAAGTCCAGAATCACTGCATCAAAATGCCCTAACTGCAGCGCCTGTTCAGCCGCTGCTGCATACGCCATATGGTCCACAGTAAAACCTTGTAACTGCAAACCAGCCAACACGCCTTGCGCAATTAATGTGTCATCTTCGACTAATAAAATATGCATAAATCTGCTAACCCCAACCGCCATTCAATCCACTGATGCACCCTTGTTTGTGCTTACTGTAACGCAAACATCAGCAACAAGAGTTTTAGCATTGATTAAGGGTTAATATTGTCTTAATGAAATAGCTGCATAGTGGCTATAAATTTTGATAGGAAGAACATGTATGCGCGCTCCCTTGATTGCGTTATTGCTCTTGTTCAGCAGCTTAACGCAGGCTTTCACCAGTAATCAGCAAGACTTTTTACCCGTCGAAGAAGCCTTTCGTTTTGAGGTGATGGATGACGTCGAGCCTAATATTTTAGTGTGGCAGATTGCTGATAAGCATTATTTATACCGCCACCGACTCGGCGTTACCGATGCCAATGGTGAGACTGTTCCCATTGAGTACCCAGAAGGTCTTCCGCATTCCGATGAGTTTTTTGGTGATACGCAGATTTACCGTCAGTTATTACAATTAACCCTCGACGCTAATGCGCAACGCCCATTAGAAGTGACTTACCAAGGTTGCGCAGATGCGGGGCTGTGTTATCCACCGCAAACGGTCACTGTGGGTGGTGAAGCAGCCACCAGTGCTAGTACTCAAGCAAACTCAGCTAAGGCCAACCTCTCTGCAGACCAATCCATTGCTGAGCGCCTAGCTGGCTCGAGTGTGCTGCTGAATATGGCGGCGTTCTTTGTGATGGGACTGTTGTTAGCCTTCACTCCCTGTATGTTACCGATGCTGCCGATTCTCACCAGCGTGATTGGTGGCTCAAAAAGTGGTGGTTGGCACGGTGCACGTTTAGGTTTAGCCTTTGTGCTGCCTATGGCCTTGGTGTATGCCGGTTTAGGTGTTCTCGCAGCCAGTCTCGGTAGTAATCTCTCCGCTGCCTTACAACAACCTTGGTTGCTGATTCCCTTTGCCATTATTTTTATCCTCTTGGCCTTGGCGCAATTTGGTGTCTTTACCTTACAGTTGCCGGCCTTTATTCGTGAGCGCCTGCAAGGTGCAGACCAAAAGCTTAAAGGTGGCAGTCTATTGGGTGCGGCCAGCCTAGGTGCATTATCTGCTTTATTAGTCGGCCCTTGCATGACTGCGCCACTGGCGGGCGCTTTACTCTATATCGCGCAAAGCGGTGATGGTGTGCGCGGCGGTTTAGCGCTGTTCTCTTTAGGTCTTGGTAGCGGCTTACCTTTGTTGCTGGCGATTACTATCGGTATGCGTTGGTTACCTAAGCCGGGCAACTGGATGCAAAGCGTGAATCGCGTCTTTGGTTATGCCTTATTAGCCACGGCCATTATTGTGGTGCGTCCGGTATTAAGTGATGCGGTATTTGTTGGTCTTTGGGGCGCCTTGCTCTTAGGTGTTGCTGCACAGCTGAGTCTGAATGAAACACTGAAATGGCGTTTTGTCAGCCGTTATCTCGCCTTACTACTGGGTATCTGGAGTGGTATTTTATTACTCGGTGCTGCCACCGGCGCAGATGATCCTTTGAATCCGCTCGGCAACTTCAGTGCATCCAGCCACACAGCTGCTAACACCCAGAGCATGCAACGTTTTGCTGATGTCCAGCAGTTGCAAGCCCAACTCAAACAAGCCGAGCAGGATGGCAAGTGGGTGCTGTTGGACTTTTATGCGGACTGGTGTGTCTCATGCAAGGTGATGGAGAAAACCGTATTTGGCAAAGCTGATGTCCAGCAAGCTCTGGCAGATGTGCGCCTGCTGCAAGCCGACGTCACCTTGAATACTGCAGAGCAAAAAAAGCTGATGCAGGAGCTGCAAATTATGGGCCCTCCCACAATCTTATTTATCGACCCACAAGGGACAGAGCAACGCGCGCAACGCATCACCGGCGAAGTGTCAGCCAGTGAGTTTTTACAGCACTTCACCAGTGCCCAGAAGGATGATTAATGTTGAGTTTTAATCTAGGACCACTGGCCATTCCGATGAATTTAGCACTGCTCTATGGCGCGTTTTTTATCGCTTGGTTCAGTGGTTGGTTGATTGGTAGAAAGCGTGGCACGAACCCCGAGTCAGCTTTATTTAATATGCTGCTGCTCGGTGCAGTGATCGCCCGTGCTGCTTTTGTGCTGCAATACTCAGAGCAATACGACAGTTTTTTGCAGATTATAGATATTCGTGATGGCGGCTTCTTATTACTACCAGGCTTAATTGCAGCTATTTTAGTGGGTGTGTATAAGGCTTGGCGCCAGGCTAACTTACGTGTACCTCTGGGCATAGGCGTATGCATTGGTTTAGTGGTGTGGGGCGCAAGCGTCTCGGTCGTCAGTGCCTTACAAAGCAGCCAACAAGTCCCTGATATCGCCGTACGTGATATAGAAGGGCGTTCATTATCTTTACAGGATTTAGCTGGCAAACCCTTAGTGATAAACTTATGGGCAACCTGGTGCCCACCCTGTCGCCGTGAAATGCCCGTGTTGGCTGCAGCACAAGCGGCTAACCCCGATATTCGTTTTGTATTTGTAAACCAAGGCGAGGGACAAGCACTGGTCGAAAAATTCTTAGCGCAACAACAACTGACCTTGCGCAATAACCTGCTCGATACCGGCGGGCGCTTAGGTCAAGCGGTTGGCTCATTATCTTTACCCACTACGCTGTTTTATAGCGCTGAGGGGCAATTGAAAAATAATCATTTAGGTGAACTCTCGCATGCCAGTTTAAAGCACGCGTTACGTCACATCAGTCCAGAAAACCAAAACCTTAGCTTAAAGGAACAACCATGACCTTAAAAAAAATCTTACCTTCTTTAGCCTTACTGACTCTGCCAATGCTGGCACAGGCAGCAGATTACCCGGCGCCCATTGAAGCCATGCGCGAGCGTGGTATTGAGGTACTGGAAAAGTTTGATGCACCCAGCGGTTTGACTGGTTACACCGCCATGTATAACGGCCGTCCATTAGCGCTGTACGTCACCGCAGACGGTGAGCATGCTCTGATTGGTAGTTTGTTAGATGCCAAAGGCGAAGACTTAACTGGCGCAGTACTAGAAGAGAAGGTCAGCCGCCCACAAAGTAAAGTGATGTGGGAAAAACTACAGAACAGCAACTGGATTGCTGATGGCTCTGATAAAGCAGAAAAGATTGTCTACGTATTCACTGACCCAAACTGCCCCTACTGCAAACGCCTCTGGAAAGATGCTCGCCCATGGGTTGACGCAGGTAAACTGCAGTTACGTCACGTGATGGTCGGCACACTAGGCGAGGGTAGCCAAAAGAAAGCAGCTTACTTACTCTCAGCGAAAGACCCTAAAGCAGCTCTCAAGGGCAACGAAAGTGGTAAGAGTCCTGCAAAAGAAATTAAAGTTGCAGCCAAGCAGTTAAAGCAGATTGAAGATAACCAAGAGTTGATGGCGCTGTTAGGCGTCAATGGTACTCCAGCTATTTTACAACTGGATGAAACTGGCATGATGCAACTGCACCCTGGTGCTCCGCAGGGCGAACAACTCTTAGAGTTATTCGGCCCACGTCCATAATAGAGCGCTAGTTCACTGTGTGCTATTCACGCGCATGGTGAACGCCATCTGCAATCTCACGACACAGTCCTAAAACACCTTCTACCGCCTGATCTGGGCTGGTGGCTGTTTCAATCAAGCCTACAAAAGCCGATCCCACCACTGCGCCATCCGCTAAACGCGCAATATTAGCCGCATGCTCAGGCGTGCGAATACCAAAACCAATACACACAGGTAATTCAGTGTGGCGACGCAAACGCGCTACCGCTTCTTCAATATGCTCCATAGTTGCCGAGCCGGAACCTGTTACCCCGGCTACTGAGACGTAATAGACAAAGCCTGAGCTGTTATTCAGCACTTTAGGTAAACGCACATCATCTGTGGTTGGCGTGGTTAAGCGAATAAAATCGAGGCCGGCAGCTTGCGCCGGATCGCACAACACCGCGTTATGCTCTGGCGGCAAGTCGACAATAATCAAGCCATCGACACCAGCAGCTTTTGCATCCTCAATAAAGCGTGGCACGCCGTACTGATGCAACGGATTAAAGTAGCCCATTAATACGACTGGCGTATGTTGGTTATCCACACGGAACTCACGCACCATTTGTAGAGTTTTAGCTAAGGTTTGACCATTCTTCATTGAGCGAATATTAGCCAACTGAATCGCCGGACCATCCGCCATCGGATCGGTAAAAGGCATACCTAACTCAATCACATCAGCGCCAGCAGCAGGCAAACCTTTAAAGATACGCATCGCTGTATCGTAGTCAGGGTCACCAGCAGTCACAAAGGTGACTAAGGCCGCACGATTATGTTGTTTTAGTTCTGCAAAACAGGCTTCAATCCGGCTCATACTGCTTGCTCCTGCTTCTCAAAGTGGTACATCACCGTCTGCATATCTTTATCACCACGGCCTGATAAGTTGACCACCATTAAGTGATCTTTAGGGAGTTTTGGTGCGCGCTTGAGCACTTCTGCAATAGCATGTGAAGTTTCAAGTGCTGGAATAATACCTTCTAATTTGCAGCATAAATGGAAAGCAGCGAGCGCTTCATCATCTTTAATAGAAGTGTATTCCACTCGACCAATATCATGTAACCACGCATGCTGTGGGCCAATACCTGGGTAGTCTAAACCGGCAGAAATCGAATGTGCATCAACAATTTGCCCATCATCATTCTGTAGTAAATAGGTGCGATTACCATGCAATACACCCGGTGTACCACCTTGCAAGCTGGCCGCATGCTTGCCGGTTTCCACACCGTAACCCGCTGCTTCGACACCAATAATTTTCACGCTTGCATCATCCAAGAACGGATGGAATAAACCTAAAGCATTGGAGCCTCCACCAATACAAGCAATCAAGCTATCAGGGAGACGACCTTCTTTTTCTTGCAACTGCTCACGAGTTTCCTTGCCAATCACAGCTTGGAAATCACGCACCATGGCCGGATAAGGGTGGGGGCCAGCTACTGTGCCAATCAGGTAAAAAGTATCGGCAACGTTAGTCACCCAATCACGCAATGCTTCGTTCATTGCATCTTTGAGCGTACCGGTACCAGCTACAACAGGGCGTACTTCAGCACCCAGCAACTTCATCCGAAAAACGTTCGCCTGCTGGCGCTCGATATCAGTCGTACCCATATACACCACGCACTGCATACCAAAACGTGCCGCTACGGTAGCAGTGGCCACACCATGCATACCTGCACCGGTTTCCGCGATGATGCGTTTTTTACCCATGCGCTTGGCGAGTAAAATCTGGCCAATGCAGTTGTTAATTTTATGCGCGCCGGTGTGGTTGAGTTCTTCACGCTTAAAGTAAATTTTTGCCCCACCACAATACTCGGTCAGGCGTTCAGCAAAGTAGAGCGGGCTAGGGCGACCAACAAAATCACGCTGGAAATACGCTAGCTCTTTAATAAACTCTGGATCAGTTTTCGCTTTTTCATATTCGCGGCCTAAATCCAAAATCAATGGCATTAAGGTTTCCGCAACATACTGGCCACCGAAATCACCGAATAAACCGTACTCATCAGGGCTATTGCACAAAGAACTCATAACCAACTCCCGAATTTAATTAGAAATATTTCTATGTCGACTAAGCTACCTGATAGCGTTCGCAAGGAAAAGCGATATGATTGCAGCAATACGTCAGGAAAACTCACATGTCTGATTATTTTAACTTACCACCGCTTAATGCTTTAAAAGCATTTGAGGCCAGTGCGCGCCTAGAAAGCATTACCCTTGCAGCAAAAGAGCTGCATGTCACTCATGGTGCTGTGAGCCGTCAAGTAAAGCAGCTTGAAGAACACCTAGGAGTAGCCTTATTAAGCAGGCAAGGCCGAGGCATTAAACTCACTGATGCGGGTACACGCCTCTATGAGAATAGCCATGCTGCATTTAAACAAATCAGTGCCTCATGTCAGGATATTCGCCAGCAAACTCAGCAATCACCCTTTGTTTTGGCTTGCTCAGGCAGCTTATTAGCACGCTGGTTAATCCCACGCCTCGAGCGCTTACAGCATGACTTACCCAACCTTCGTTTACAGGTGATTACCAACACCGGAGATGACAATACCCTGCAACAATCCGATGCAGACGCCAGCTTGGTATTTTTAGACCAACCTTGCGCCGACAATATGCAGGTTTACCCATTAGATACGGAGCGGATTGGCCCAGTATTAAGCCCACACTACCAACATGCTGCGGCACTACTCAATGCTTCAGCAGCCGCGCTTCTAAAAGAGCCCTTGCTCTTTACTCGCTCTCGCCAACAAGCATGGCCACAGTGGGCGCAAGCACAACAGTTAGCCAGCACTGAGTTGCATTACGCACAGGGCTTTGAGCATTTATATTACTTATTAGAGGCTGCAGTTGCTGGGCTGGGTGTAGCTATAGCACCTGAGCATCTCGTACGCAGTGACATTATGAGTGGTCGCTTAATTGCACCTTGGGGCTTTGTGGAAACCTCAGCCAAATTAGTACTACTGACGCGTAAAAACCAGCATCAACAGCGCGCACAACAACTCGCGCAATGGCTGATCAATAGCCTTTGATCGCCGAGTCAACACCGCCAGCTGTTTTGCTCTATACTCAAAACAGACTGCGTTGACTTTTATCATGGGTCGGCAGTAGGAGGTCTTATGCATATTTCAGCAAATGTATTCTCAGCGGGTTTATCCGCCATCAATAGCGGCCAAGAGCAACTCGCCAGCGCAGCACAAGCTATTGCGCAACAATCCAGCAGTAATGCCAGCAGTGCGCCAGCCGCTACTGCAGTACCGATGATCGACATCGGTAATTTAACTGAACAACTGCTCATGCTTGAACAAGCTAAACAAATGAATGAACTGGGTGCTCGTGTGATTTCTACTGCTGAAGAATCACTGGGTACCTTGATTGATATTCAAGCTTAAATAAAATAAAAAATAAAGTCATCGAGCAATGCTTGACAAGAATACGATAGGGCCGTAACTTTCAAACAGCCGTTTGATTCATTTTTGTGTGCGCAACTTTTTACTGCGCTACTAAGAACAGGCCCACGCATCTTGTTTAGGCCAACTTAATAATAAAGTCTCCACTGTAGAGGTTAATAACCATGGCTGAATATAAAGCCCCCTTGCGCGATATCCGTTTCGTTCGTGATGAACTGTTAGGGTATCCAGAACACTACGCCAATCTGCCAGGCTGCGAAGATGCAACCCCAGATATGGTGAACGCGATCCTTGAAGAAGGTGCTAAGTTCTGTGAAAACGTTATTGCTCCACTCAATCGTGTGGGTGACATAGAAGGTTGCACATGGTCTGCTGAAGGTGTGAAAACACCAACTGGCTTTAAAGAAGCTTACCAGCAGTATGTTGAAGGCGGTTGGCCTAGCCTGGCCCATGATGTTGAACATGGCGGTCAAGGTTTACCAGAATCATTAGGTATTTCCATCAGTGAAATGGTGGGTCAAGCCAACTGGTCATGGGGTATGTACCCTGGCCTGTCGCACGGCGCGATGAACACCTTGCATGCCCACGGCACTGCAGAGCAGCAAAAAACGTATTTGACCAAATTGGTCTCAGGTGAGTGGACAGGTACGATGTGCCTCACCGAAGCTCACTGTGGTACCGACCTAGGCATGCTGCGCACTAAAGCAGAGCCGCAAGAGGATGGCAGCTACAGCATCACAGGTACAAAAATCTTTATCTCTGCGGGTGAGCATGATTTCGCTGACAACATTGTGCATATTGTGATCGCACGTATTGTTGGCGCCCCCGAAGGTACTAAAGGTATCTCACTGTTTATCGTACCTAAGTTCCTGCCTAATGCTGACGGCAGTATTGGCGAGCGCAACGGCGTGCAGTGCGGTTCAATTGAACACAAAATGGGTATTCATGGTAACGCCACCTGCGTGATGAACTTTGATGGTGCTAAAGGCTTCTTAATTGGCCCAGAAAATAAAGGTTTGAACTGCATGTTCACCTTTATGAACACCGCGCGTATTGGTACAGCACTGCAAGGCTTAGCCCACTCTGAAGTCGCTTTCCAAGGTGGTATTGAGTACGCCCGTGACCGTTTACAAATGCGTTCACTCACCGGTGCTAAAGCGCCAGAAAAAGCCGCAGATCCAATTATCGTGCATCCTGATGTGCGTCGCATGCTGCTAACGATGAAAGCCTTGACCGAAGGCAACCGTGCCATGCTGTATTACGCAGCACAGCAAGTGGATATTATGCAACGCAGCACCGATGAAGATGCGCGTATCGCTGCAGACAGTATGCTGGCGTTCTTAACACCGATCGCTAAAGCATTTATGACCGAAGTGGGTTTTGAAGCTGCTAACCACGGTGTGCAGATTTATGGTGGTCATGGCTATATCTCAGAGTGGGGCATGGAGCAAAACGTGCGTGATAGCCGTATCTCTATGCTGTATGAAGGTACCACTGGTATCCAAGCTCTGGACTTATTAGGCCGCAAAGTTCTTATGACTCAAGGTGAAACCCTTAAAGGCTTTACTAAAATTGTGCATAAGTTCTGCAAAAACAACGAAGGTAACGAAACGCTACAAGAATTCGTTAAACCTTTGGCTGAATTGAACAAAGAATGGGCTGACGTCACCATGAAAGTGGGTATGGCAGCGATGAAAAACCGCGAAGAAGTTGGGGCAGCATCGGTGGATTACACCATGTATTGCGGCTACGCGTGTTTAGCATACTTCTGGGCGGATATTGCTCGTGTTGCAGCAGAAAAGCTGGCAGCCGGCACTGATGAAGAAGCTTTCTATAAAGCTAAGCTGCAAACTGCACGCTTCTACTATGCACGCTTGCTACCGCGTACCCGCACTCACTTAGCGGCAATGCTTTCAGGTGCTGATAACTTGATGGATATGGCTGCAGAAGATTTTGCACTGAACTACTAAGCGTTCTGTGTAACTGACGCCAAACCACAACCCGCTAATAAAGTGACCTGTTCAGGCTCAACTTATTAGCGGGTTTTTTATAATTTTTACTAAAACCTTTCAGTCATAAAAAGAGCCTATTAGTTTTAAAAGTTTATTAATGTAGACTCAAATTTCAACATTTTTGCCCCACTGATTGCCTAATGTTGTGTCACTGCACAGCAGAGCTTGCGCTAATAATAAAGAGGAATGCCACATGGCCGACTACCAAGCACCTTTACGTGATATGAGTTTTGTACTCAACGAAGTGTTCGAAGCAGGTAAGCTTTGGGCGCAACTACCTGCACTCGCAGACACTGTGGATAACGAAACAGCGACCGCTATTTTAGAAGAAGCCGGCAAAGTCGCAGCCGGCTCAATTGCCCCGACTAACCGTAGCGGTGATGAGGAAGGCTGTACCTGGACTGACGGTGCAGTGACAACTCCGCAAGGCTTTATTGAAGCTTATAACACCTACGCTGAAGGCGGCTGGGTCGGTGTCGGTGGCGACCCACAATTTGGCGGTATGGGTATGCCTAAAATGATCACTGCGCAAATTGAAGAGATGATCAACTCAGCCAACTTATCCTTTGGCTTATACCCCATGCTCACAGCTGGCGCTTGCTTATCCATTCATGCGCACGCCAGTGCCGAACTGAAAGCAAAATACTTACCCAATATGTATTCAGGTACTTGGGCCGGCTCCATGTGCTTGACTGAACCGCACGCAGGTACTGACTTAGGCATCATTCGCACTAAAGCAGAACCTCAACCCGACGGCAGCTACAAAGTTAGCGGCACAAAAATATTTATCACCGGTGGCGAGCACGACCTGACTGAGAATATTATCCACTTAGTGCTGGCTAAGCTGCCTGATGCGCCAGCAGGTGCTAAAGGTATTTCCCTATTTCTAGTACCTAAAGTACTGGTCAATGATGACGGTTCACTCGGCGAGCGCAATAGCCTGTCGTGCGGCTCTATTGAGCACAAAATGGGCATTCAAGGTTCAGCCACTTGCGTGATGAACTTTGATAACGCCACCGGCTATATTATTGATGCGCCAAACAAAGGCTTAGCTGCGATGTTCACTATGATGAACTATGAGCGCCTCGGGGTCGGCATTCAAGGTTTAGCTTTAGGTGAGCGTTCCTATCAAAGTGCCATTGAATACGCTAAAGACCGTATTCAAAGCCGTGCCCCAACCGGCGTAGTTGCCCCAGATAAACAAGCAGACCCACTGATTGTGCATCCGGATGTACGTCGTATGCTATTGACCATGAAAGCGCTAAACGAAGGAGGGCGTGCGTTCTCCAGTTATGTGGCGATGCAGCTGGATATTGCTAAATACAGTGAAGACGCTACAGCCCGCCAAAGCGCTGACGAACTAGTAGCCTTGCTTACACCCATTGCTAAAGCTTTTTTAACTGACGTAGGTTTAGAATCCACCATCCATGGTCAGCAGATCTTTGGCGGGCATGGTTATATTCGTGAGTGGGGTCAAGAGCAACTGATTCGTGATTGCCGTATTACGCAAATCTACGAAGGTACTAACGGCATCCAGTCTCTGGACTTAGCAGGCCGTAAAATTGTTGCCAATGGCGGGGCGTTTTATCAGCACTTTGCCGATGAAGTGAAAAGTTTTATTGCTGCAGCTAAACAAGATTTAGCTGAATTCACCACACCACTACAAGCTGCCATTGAAAATCTTGATGAATTGACCGCGTGGTTAATTGCCGAAGCAAAAACCAACCCTAATGAAATTGGTGCAGCCTCGGTTGAGTATTTGCAAGTCTTTGGTTACACCGCTTATGCCTATATGTGGGCGTTAATGGCTCGTGCAGCACAAGGTAAAGAGCAAGAAGATGATTTCTATGCCAGTAAAATGGGCACAGCTCGCTTCTTTTTTGCACGCTTACTGCCACGTATCCACTCATTAAGCAGTGCGGTAAAGGCTGGTAGTCAATCACTCTATTTATTAGATGCAGAGCAGTTTTAATCTCAGCCCAATTAATGGCGTGTAAGCATTTGCTTACACGCCATGTAGTCATTGGCTGACTGCACTACATAAATATCACCCGTACAATATACGTAATGGATCAGCAATGGATTGCATCTAGTCATAACGGATATATGACTAAGGCCAAGATGGCCAGTAGCAAGGATGTTAGGAGACAGTCTGCAAACCCCGCTTCGGCGGGGTTATTAATTTCTACCCCCTAGAAACTAATACATCACACCAGTCCCTCGTAAACCGCAGTACCCATTCGGGTTACGCTGTAAATATTGTTGATGCTCAGTTTCGGCATAATAGAATGTCGGCGCTATTTCTATGTCTGTTGTAATAGTTGCACCACTGGCAGCCGTTAAGCGCGCCTGATAATGTGCGCAACTGGCCTGCGCTTCCGCTAACTGCTCCTGATCCATACAATAAATGGCTGAACGGTACTGACTGCCCATATCATTACCTTGACGCATACCCTGTGTTGGATCATGTGACTGCCAAAATACCTGTAATAACTGTGCAAAACTGATTTTTACTGGATCAAACACCACCAGTACCGCTTCTGTATGCCCTGTAGTTCCACTACATACCTGTGGGTAAGTTGGATTAGCTGTATGCCCACCGGCGTAACCTACTGCAGTGACATAAACACCTTCTTGCTGCCAGAAGCGCCGCTCAGCTCCCCAAAAACAACCCATCGCAAATAACGCGTACTGATAATTTTCAGGGAAGGGTGGATATAAAGAACGCCCAGATAATAGGTGCTCAGCACCACCTGTAACAGCCTCATTTGCAGTTGCTGCAACAAATAGACTTGAATCAATCGTTTTTTTTTGCATGCCGATCACCCTTGTTCATATGTTTAAAAATGCGCTATGCGCTAAACTAACACCTTAAGTAATACTCTGTGGTAATTGATACCAATCCAGCAAATTGAGTGGCTTAACTGCTGCTCCGTGCCTTTTGTGTGCAAGTTTGCGACAATAGCCTATTAATTTCTAATGGACGCTAATATGACTGCTCTGAAAAATGATCGTTTTCTCCGCGCCCTGCTTAAACAGCCGGTTGATGTGACACCTGTTTGGATGATGCGTCAAGCAGGCCGCTATCTGCCTGAATATAGAGCCACGCGCGCACGTGCGGGTGGTTTTATGGATTTATGCATGAACGCTGAGCTTGCTTGCGAAGTAACACTGCAACCACTGGAACGCTACCCATTGGATGCTGCGATCCTTTTTTCAGATATCTTGACCATCCCTGATGCGATGGGCTTGGGTTTGTATTTTGAAACAGGCGAAGGCCCACGCTTCAAAAAAACTGCTGATACCCTTGAAGCCATTGAAGCATTACCCATTCCTGATCCTGAAAAAGATTTGGGTTATGTGATGAATGCTGTACGTACCATTCGTCACGAGCTCAATGGTCGTGTGCCATTGATCGGTTTTGCTGGTAGTCCATGGACTCTAGCCACTTACATGGTTGAAGGTGGTTCATCCAAGGACTTCCGCAAAAGTAAGGCTCTGATGTATGACAATCCAGTGGCGATGCACTTGCTATTGGATAAGTTAGCTCAGTCCGTTACTAGCTACCTCAATGCGCAAATTCTCGCTGGCGCACAAGCAGTACAGATTTTTGATAGCTGGGGCGGTAGCTTATCGTCAGCGGCTTACCAAGAGTTCTCGCTGTCATATATGCAAAAAATCGTTGATGGCTTGATCCGTGAACACGAAGGTCGTCGTGTTCCAGTGATTCTGTTCACTAAAGGTGGCGGTCTGTGGCTTGAGTCCATGGCGGCTACTGGTGTTGAAGCGCTGGGTATCGACTGGACCTGTGATCTAGGCGTGGCACGTCAGCGTGTCGGCGACAAGGTTGCTCTGCAAGGTAATATGGACCCAACCACTTTGTATGCTAACCCAGCTGCAATTGAGAAAGAAGTGGGTCGTATTCTTGAAAGTTACGGTAATGGCCCAGGTCATATCTTTAACTTAGGTCACGGTATCACTCCAGAAGTGAAGCCTGAGAATGCTGGCGCATTTATCAATGCGGTGCATGATTTATCTGCGAAGTATCACCAAGGTTAGTTTCTGTAACAGTGTTTAATTCAGGCCGCTTTTGCGGCCTGAATTTTTTCTACAAGACTTACCCACACCCTTACTCGTGAATCCTCACCACAGTTATCCACAGCCCGCATCTATCCAATCTATCTTGCCAACCTTTTAATAGGTTTGTCTAAGACACAAACACTGCTATTACTGTCTAAGTTATTATAAACAGCAATGACAGGGGTATAACCTCCTTCAATAATGTCATACCCATAGCAGTCACAGGCTCTAGGACACTCTATGCAATCTTCCAGCTTAACTTTAGACCCACACACTGGCTGGCTGAACGGTGCAATACAAGTGCCATCAGCTAATTTCAATGCACGACCCAGCCCTGAAATTTCTCTATTAGTTATCCACAATATCAGCTTACCGCCAGGAGAATTTGGCACTGGAATGGTTGAAGCATTGTTTACCAACACACTCCCCGTGGATGCTCACCCTTATTTTGCAGATATCGCCCACTTAACAGTGTCAGCCCATTTTTTTATTAAACGCTGTGGGACTATCACCCAATTTGTCAGCTGTTTAGATCGTGCTTGGCATGCTGGAATATCTAATTTTGCTGGCCGCGAAGCCTGCAATGATTTTTCCTTAGGCATTGAACTTGAGGGCGAGGATCACCGCGCTTATACAGATGCACAATATGACAGCTTAAATCTACTAGTTGCACAATTGACTCAGCACTACCCAATGATTACAAAAGAACGTATCTGCGGACACAGCGATATTGCTCCTGGGCGTAAAACCGATCCAGGACCTGCCTTTGACTGGCAACGTCTACGCACAACTCATCATGGAGAAATAATATGAGCTTTCTAGTATTAATGCTGACGATTCTTATCGAGAAGCTCTCAAACGGACGCAAAATTTTACAAAAAGACCACTGGTGGTACGAGCAACTGCAACGCTGCTCAAAACTACTGCCCAAGCAACACAGCTTAGCTTTAGTGCTAGCCTTAAGCTTACCTATCATTGGCTTAGCTCTATTGCTGATTGCAGCACAATCAATGATGTATGGCTTATTACTTATCCCCCTACACCTGCTCGTAGTGCTCTACAGCCTCAGTCGTGGTGATATTCGTGTAGCTTTAGGTCCATTTCGTGATGCATGGCGCAGAGAGGACACCCACGCTGCCAGCTTAGCCGCACAACGTGATCTACTGATCCAATCAGAAGAACCCGTTGGACTCTTACAAGCAGTTGAGGGTTATATGCTCTGGCAAGGCTATCAGGGCTTTTTTGCTGTTTTATTCTTCTATCTGATTGGCGGTCCATTAGCTGCATTAACCTATCGCTTACTGGTGCTGACTGCTGAACAAGCCCAATGGCCTGAAGCAGCAGGCAAAGCCACTCGCTTACTGCATATCCTAGATTGGCTACCCGCACGTTTAGTCGGCGCCAGCTTTGCCTTAATCGGTAACTTTATTACTGTCAGCCGTTCCTTAATGCCCGACTTACTCTGCATCAATGAACCGGCCAATCACTTATTAAGCAAAGCAGGGCGCGCAGCAGTCGAGGCAGAAAACTATGCTCCTGGAGAAAAAGGCACTGCTATTTTAGATAATATTTGGCTACTGCTCGTACGCTCAGCTGTGCTTTGGTATGCCTGTAGCGCAATTTTCACTTTATTTTTCTAGCTCTATACAGGGTTTTAATCACTTTAAACCCTGTGGAGAACCCGTCCTAGACTCGGTGTAATAGTATGTGGATAACTCTGTTGAAAAGTCGCCTGTGGATAACTAGGCTACTTATACACACCTTATAACCCTCAGGCGCACAGCTAGAACACCTCTTCAGCACAACTCTCAATCACTTGTAAGCCATTGTTTTATATAGATAAATTGTATTTACCCACAGTTTTATTACTCAGTAGTAATAGCAATAAAAATAAGCTTTATATACTCTTTTCTAATTTATACTAAATTCAAACTCATGCATTCAACATAAGTTTTCAAAGGCGTAAATAAGAAATTGACAAACAAATGCTGCAGATAATTGACCTAAGGCTCAGCTTTCACTAGAATTACGGGTCTATTTAACGGGGACCACTTCGGGCCCCCTTTTGCCCAAGAAGTCACCAGGTAGCGAATCATGAAACGTACATTCCAACCCAGCACCCTAAAACGCGCTCGTAACCACGGTTTCCGCGCACGTATGGCAACAGTCGGCGGTCGCGCAGTTATTCAGCGTCGTCGTGCAAAAGGCCGTAAGCGTTTAAGCGCATAATCCAATCGAGCACAGCATGAATCTAGGCTTTGGCCGAGAAAAGCGTCTGTTGACACCTCAGCAGTTTAAAGCTGTCTTTGATTCTGCAAATAATAAAGTACAAGGCAAAAGCGTCTTATTACTTGCTCGTGATAACCAACTCGGACATCCACGTCTCGGGTTGGTTATTGGTAAAAAAAGCGTGAAACTTGCTGTTGAGCGCAACAGAATAAAACGTCAAATACGAGAATCTTTTCGCCATAACCAAGCTCAATTGGATGGTGTAGACATTGTAATTGTTGCCCGTAGGGGCATAGCTGATTTGTCTAATATTGAACTACGTCAGCAGTTCGATAAAATGTGGAAACGCTTGGCTCGCCAACGAATAACTGCATTGCAAGCAGCTCATTCTGATTCAACAGGGTAGATCAATGCGCAAATTGGTGATTTTACCAATTAAGTTTTATCGTTATGCAATCAGTCCTATGATGGCAAGTCATTGTCGTTTTTATCCAAGTTGTTCAGCTTATGCTATTGAAGCTATTGAACTGCATGGTGCAATTCGAGGTGGCTGGTTAGCAGCTCGACGACTAGGACGTTGTCACCCTTGGAACGCGGGGGGTGTTGATCACGTTCCTCCTTCCTCTTGTTCATCTTCTTCGGCCGAGTAACTATGGATATCCAACGTACGATCCTGCTCGTTGCCTTAGCTGTTGTGTCTTATATGATGGTTCTTCAGTGGAACCAAGACTACGGCCAGGCTCCAGAAACAGCAGCAATTACGCAATCAAGTTCAGCTAACAAACAGTCTTCTGCAAGTAATCAATTCGCACCAAACACAGCGCAAGCAGCGATCAGCGACGATCTGCCTACAGCAGTTAACGAGCTTACTCAAGATCCTACGTTGACTAACACCGTTGTTAGCAATGATTTAATCTATGTGAATACCGATGTATTGCAGTTAGCTATTGATCCTAATGGCGGTGATATTGTTGAGTTAAAGCTCAGCCAATATCCACGCAATGCAGCGACACCTGATATCCCATTGCAATTGTTTGAAAATAGCAGTGAGCGTGTCTATGTAGCACAAAGTGGCTTAGTGGGTACTAATGGTCCAGATGCTCGCGCCAGCGGACGTCCGTTATACAGCGTGGCTCAGCAAAATTTCACTTTGCAAGACGGCCAAGATCAACTCAATGTTGACCTGTCTTTCCAAGAGAATGGTGTGAATTACACCAAACGCTTCACCTTCCATCGTGGTTTAAGTTTAGAGTGCTCTGCGCGTGAAATCAGCCAGCGTCAAGTCAGCTGCATTAACGATCAAGCCTATCAAATCAACTTAACTTACCTTGTGGATAACCAGAGCGATCACGAGTGGAAAGGTAATTTATTTGCCCAACTCAAGCGTGATGGTCAAGGTGATCCTTCATCAACCACTGCTACAGGTACTGCAACTTATTTAGGTGCAGCACTGTGGACAGCTGATGAGCCCTATAAAAAGTTATCCATGAGTAATATGGATGATAAAAACTTCAACCAAGCCATCAATGGTGGTTGGGTTGCATGGTTACAGCACTATTTTGTAACGGCTTGGGTCGCTGATGCTGAACAAACCAATCAAGTTACAACGCGCAAAGACAGCAAGGGTAACTATATTATTGGTTACACCAGCCCAACGATGAGTGTCGCTGCTGGTCAGCATGCGCAAACCACTGCGACTTTGTATGCTGGTCCAAAAATCCAAAGCCATCTGAAAGCCTTATCTCCAGGTCTTGAATTAACTGTGGATTATGGATTTCTATGGTTTATTGCACAGCCGATTTTCTGGTTACTGGGAGTTATCCACAGCATCCTTGGCAACTGGGGTTGGTCAATTATTGCTCTGACAGTATTGATTAAACTCATATTCTTCCCATTGTCGGCTGCCAGTTACAAATCTATGGCACGCATGCGTGCTGTGGCACCAAGAATGGCTGAGTTAAAAGAGCAGCATGCCGGCGATCGTCAAAAGCTTTCGCAAGGTATGATGGAGTTGTACAAAAAAGAGAAGATCAATCCACTCGGTGGTTGCTTACCTATTTTAGTGCAGATGCCTGTGTTCTTATCTTTGTACTGGGTGTTATTGGAAAGTGTCGAGATCCGTCAAGCGCCGTTTATGTTCTGGTTAACAGACTTATCCAGCAAAGACCCATTCTTTATCCTGCCAATCATTATGGGTGCGAGTATGTTTGTTCAACAAAAACTCAACCCAACACCACCAGACCCAATGCAAGCTAAAGTGATGAAGCTGTTACCTATCATATTCACTTTCTTCTTCCTGTGGTTCCCAGCAGGCCTAGTATTGTACTGGGTGGTTAACAACCTGCTGTCGATTGGTCAACAGTGGTACATTACTCGTAAGATTGAAAAATCAATGGCGGCAGCTAACGCAAGTTAGTCGAACCAAACGAGTTCACAACGCCCCTTTTTAGGGGCGTTGTGCTTTGTGAAGAATGTTTTTATCTATTGCTTGTGCAAATACAGTTAAGGGAAATCATTATGCCTATGTCGCGTGACACTATTGCCGCCATTGCCACAGCACAAGGTCGCGGTGGAGTTGGAATCGTTCGAGTTTCTGGGCCATTAGCTCAGCAAATCTCCCAGCAGATGACTGAACGTGAACTCAAGCCGCGTTATGCACATTACGGCCCTTTTTATGCACAAGGGCAGCAAGCTATTGATGAGGGCTTAGCTCTATATTTTGCAGGCCCCAACTCTTTTACTGGTGAAGACGTCCTAGAACTACAAGGTCATGGCGGGCCGGTGGTTTTGGATATGCTCTTGCAGCGTTGTGTCGAACTCGGCGCACGTTTAGCGCGTCCTGGCGAATTCAGTGAGCGAGCGTTTTTGAATGATAAGCTCGACCTTGCCCAAGCCGAAGCCATTGCCGACTTAATTGAAGCCAGTTCGACGCAAGCTGCGCGCAACGCTTTGCGTTCATTGCAAGGTGTGTTTTCTAAGCGCGTGAATGCACTGACTGAGCAGCTGATTGCCCTGCGTATTTATGTAGAAGCAGCGATTGATTTCCCTGAAGAGGAAATCGACTTTTTAGCTGATGGCCATATTTTAAAGTTACTCACCGATGTACAAACCGAGCTCAAAGATGTGGTACGCGAAGCAGGACAAGGTGCCTTACTGCGTGACGGTATGAGTGTAGTGATTGCCGGTCGTCCGAATGCGGGAAAATCCAGTTTACTTAATAGCCTGGCAGGTTATGAAGCGGCGATTGTCACTGATATTGAAGGCACCACACGGGATATTTTGCGCGAACATATCCACATTGATGGTATGCCATTGCATGTCACCGATACTGCTGGTTTGCGTAATACTGCCGACCAAGTCGAAAAAATCGGCGTGGAGCGAGCGTTAAAAGCTATTAACGAAGCTGACCGTATCTTATTGGTCGTGGATGCCAACTCAGCAGAGTCAGCCGATCCTTTTGCCTTATGGCCAGAGTTTTTAGATAGCACACCTCATCCTGAAAAAGTCACCTTGATCCGCAACAAGGTCGACCTCTCAGGTGAGTCAGTGGAGATGTACAGCAATGCTGATGGCCATATCACTATTAACTTGTGCGCGCGCAGTGGCGATGGCTTGGAGTTGTTACGCGAGCATTTAAAAAGCTGCATGGGCTACAGTCAAACTGCAGAAAGCAGCTTCAGTGCTCGTCGTCGCCACTTAGATGCATTGAAACAAGCTGAGCAATACCTAGAAACTGGTTATCAACAGCTGACTCATGCCAGTGCAGGGGAGTTACTTGCTGAAGACTTACGTATGGCCCAGCAAGCCTTAGGTGAGATTACAGGTGCTTTTAGCGCCGATGATTTACTCGGACGTATTTTTTCTAGCTTTTGTATTGGTAAATAAGTGTGCATAGCCTGTGGGTAACTCTGTGAATTAAAAGATTAAGCTACCCATATTACAGGTTAAAAGTGCACTGATTATTAGGCTATAGCTAGATTTTTCAAAGCTTATAGGCTTGCGGATAACTTTTTAGATTCTGTTGAGTACTCAATCTGCAACTGTGGATAAACTTACCCACAGTTGCAGATGACTCGAGTTGTATTCCCTGTAGTTCAAAAGTAGCTTAAGTTATACACAGGCCATTTTAGTAAACGCCCATCCTTAAATTTTGAATACGATACTTTTACCCTCAGACTTACCCACAGCCAAAGTGCAATTCAATAGAACAGCTCTAAGTCCAGTATTATCAATGCTTATAGCATGATTTTATCTGTCTACTTCAATTAAAACACACAGACTTATCCACAGAGTTTGAGTCTTTTAACGGCTAGCAAAAATAGTTTACCGACTGCTATATTCTTGTATCTCTCTTCATTATTTACAGAGGTGATAACAATGGACATAACAGCAGCTGTAACCCATGGTTTAGGAGATGATTTTAAACTCGAGTCAGTACAATTGGCTGAACCCGAGTTTGATGAGGTGCGTGTGCGTATTGTTGCCACAGGTGTCTGCCATACCGATGTGGTTGCCCGTGATCTAGGTATAGCACCCTTTCCTATTGTGTTGGGTCATGAAGGCGCAGGTGTGATTGAGGCGATTGGCAAAGGTGTATCCGATCTAAGGGTCGGTGATCATGTGGTCTTATCTTTTGCTCACTGTGGTAACTGCAGCAATTGCCTCACCGGTCATCCAACAGTCTGTGCAACCTTTAATGAGCTAAACTTTGCTGGAGCGATGGATGATGGCAGTCGTCGCTTAGCGCAAGGTGAGCAATCCTTAGCGACATTCTTTGGCCAATCCTCTTTTGCCACTCATGCCATTGTTAAATCACGCAACGCAGTCAAAGTCGATCCAGAAGTCGACCTGGCCTTACTGGGTCCACTGGGCTGTGGTATTCAAACTGGGGCAGGAACTGTATTGAACCGTCTTAAACCTGAGTTTGCTTCAAGCTTGGTGGTTTATGGTGCAGGAGCTGTCGGACTGAGTGCCGTTATGGCGGCTAAAATTGCTGGTTGTCAGCATATTATTGCAGTGGATGTGCATAACAGCCGTTTAGCCTTAGCTAAAGAACTCGGCGCCAGCCATACCTTAAATGGTAAAGACGGTGATATCGTTGCGCAGATTAAGCGCATCACCGCTGGTGGCAGCCACTATGCGATTGAAACCACAGGTGTACCTGCAGTTGTAAAACAATCACTGAATGCTTTAAGACCACTGGGCACTGTTGCCATTGTTGGTATCACTCCAGAGATGAACATTGATATCCACAATGATCTGATGGCTGAAGGGAAGAGCATGATTGGCGTGATTGAAGGCGATTCAGTACCCCGAGTCTTTATTCCACAATTGATTGAATACTATAAAGCTGGAGACTTTCCTTTCGATAAGTTGGTCAAGTTTTATGACTTTTCCCAAATCAACCAAGCCTTTGCAGACTCGGCCAGTGGCAGCACCATTAAACCTATTGTAAAAATAAGCTGATTCCCCTCGGGGCGAGCGTTTTGTTTCGCCCCCATCTCTGCTGTCCATGTATAGCGCCCCTCTTAAAAGCATCTGCTTTATCCATAAAATGATCCTCATAAGTTGAAATCTTCTGCGTTCAATACAGTTATCCACAACCCTCCTTGAGCATTTAAAGCTCTCTCAATCGATATTTATCCCCATTACCCAGGTGATTTCATTTATTTATCGGTATTTTTAAATTTATTTTCACTCATAAGCCCTGTGGAGAACCGTACTTGAGCTGGGTTGATAAGCAGTGGCTAAATCTGTGGATAACTACGCCTGTGGATAACTGGCTGTTTTGTCCACAGGCTTAAAGGCCTTATCCAATCCGCTTAATGATGCTTCTCAACAGCTTTAAATTTAATGTAACCTATTGTTATTAAAGGTAATTATAGGGATATCCACAAAAAAACAGCTCAGTAGTAATAGCATTAAAAATAAGCTTTATATCTTTATACTTAATTTATATTTGTTTACTTCACTGCTCAGTTAAAAGGAAAAGCTAAGCGATGAAACCTTCTGCAAAGCTGCGCAAAAATCTATACTATTGACCTCTCAAAACTCACCGAGACTAAACACACTAGTCTTGTAGACAAATGCAGTGAGGCTACACGCCAAGACTGCAGTGATGAGTTATCCGTATTTAGCTAAAACCCTGAGGTGTATGGTGGATTATCCTTCCCGCTTTGATGTGATCGTAATTGGTGGTGGCCATGCTGGTACTGAAGCAGCACTAGCATCGGCACGCATGGGTGTTAAAACCTTATTACTGACGCACAACATCGAAACCCTCGGGCAGATGAGCTGCAACCCAGCCATTGGTGGTATTGGTAAAAGCCACTTGGTGAGAGAAATCGATGCGCTCGGTGGTGCAATGGCAACTGCGGCAGATTTAAGCGGTATTCAATTTAGAATTCTGAACAGCCGTAAAGGACCCGCGGTACGTGCCACTCGTGCACAAGCTGACCGTGTGCTTTACAAAGCTGCGATTCGTGAAATTTTAGAACACCAGCCTAACTTATGGATTTTCCAACAAGCGGTTGAAGACTTAATTGTTGAAAATGACTGTGTACGTGGTGCAGTCACCCAGATGGGCTTACGCTTCTTTGCTGATAACGTGGTATTGACCACAGGAACATTCCTCGGTGGTTTGATCCATATAGGTTTACAAAACTATTCTGGCGGACGTGCTGGTGATCCACCGGCCAATGCCTTAGCGCAACGTATGCGTGAATTACCTTTACGCATTGATCGTTTAAAAACCGGAACACCACCACGCATTGATGCCCGTTCGGTAGATTTTTCGGTAATGACTGAACAGCCCGGTGATACACCTCTACCAGTAATGTCGTTTTTAGGTAATCGCGAACAACACCCAGAGCAGGTCAGTTGCTGGATTACCCATACCAACAGCAAAACCCATGAGATTATTGCTAAGAATCTGGATCGCTCACCGATGTATGCTGGTGTAATTGAGGGCATTGGCCCACGTTACTGCCCATCCATCGAAGATAAGATTCATCGCTTTGCCGATAAAGACAGCCACCAGATCTTTTTAGAGCCAGAAGGCCTAAAAACCCATGAGCTGTATCCCAACGGTATTTCCACATCCTTGCCCTTTGATGTGCAGTTGGATTTAGTCCATTCCATCCGCGGTATGGAGAATGCGCATATCATTCGTCCTGGCTATGCGATTGAATATGATTACTTTGATCCACGTGATTTAAAATACAGTCTGGAAACCAAAGTGATCGCTGGTTTGTTCTTTGCTGGACAAATCAACGGCACCACCGGTTACGAAGAAGCAGGTATCCAAGGTTTATTAGCCGGAAGTAACGCAGCATTGCGCTCACAGGGTAAAGACAGCTGGCATCCGCGTCGTGACGAAGCCTACTTAGGCGTGTTAATCGACGATCTGATTACCTTAGGTGCGCAAGAACCCTATCGGATGTTCACTTCACGTGCGGAATATCGTTTAATTTTGCGTGAAGATAACGCCGATATGCGCTTGACCGAAAAAGGTCGCGAAATTGGTTTAGTTGATGACCATCGTTGGTCAATATTTGAAGCTAAGCGTGAAGCGATCGCTCAGGAAGAACAGCGCCTGAAAGATACTTGGATTCGTCCAGGTACTCCTGTCGGTGAAGCTGTGATGGCCAAGTTTAATACGCCACTCACCCATGAATATAATTTACTGAACTTGCTGGCGCGTCCAGAAATCAACTATTTAGATTTGATCGCTGTGACCGGTGGCGGTATCACTGATGAGTTGGTGGCCGAGCAGCTAGAGATCAAAACCAAGTACGCAGGTTACTTAGATCGTCAGCTCGATGATATTGCCAAGATGCGCGCTAGTGAAGCAGTCAAGTTACCCACAGATATTGATTACACTGCTATTTCTGGTTTATCCAAAGAGATTCAGCAAAAGTTATTAGCAGCACGCCCAGAAACACTTGGCCAGGCTTCGCGTATCCCGGGTGTAACCCAAGCAGCAGTTTCATTGTTGATGGTGCATTTGAAAAAACGTAAAGCTACTCAATCGTTGGAGCAGTCAGATTCATGAGTGTCACCCCACAGCATGCGCACGAATTAACGCAAGGCGCTGAGCAACTCAAGGTTGCCTTAACTGAGCAGCAGCAAGAATTATTGCTGCAATACTTGGGTTTATTGATTAAGTGGAATAAGGCTTACAATTTAACCGCTGTGCGTAACCCTGATGAAATGGTCTCGCGGCATTTGCTTGATAGCCTCAGCGTCGTCAATGACGTTGCCCAGTATGGTGAGCATTGGCTGGATGTGGGCAGTGGTGGTGGTATGCCCGGCGTGCCGTTGGCAATTGTGTTTCCAGAGCGCAAATTTACTCTATTGGATTCTAACGGTAAGAAAACACGCTTCTTAACTCAGGTTAAGCTTGAACTGAAGTTGGATAATTTAGAAGTTATCCACAGTCGAGTCGAAGCTTATACACCTGAACAGGCGTTTTCTGGCATTATCTCGCGGGCTTTTAGTTCGCTCGAAGATTTTACCAACTGGACACGTCATTTAGGTAATCAAGCTACACATTGGTTAGCGATGAAAGGTGTGCACCCTGATGATGAGTTGCAAGCATTGCCAGAAGATTTTCGTCTTAACAGCTGTCAGATTCTCAAAGTGCCAGGTTGCCAAGGGCAGCGGCATCTATTGATCTTGCAACGTCAGTCATAACTTAGGAGATAACATGGGCAAGGTCGTGGCAATCGCCAATCAAAAAGGCGGTGTCGGTAAAACTACAACCTGTATCAACTTAGCCGCCTCCTTAGTGGCGACACGCCGTCATGTGCTGTTGATTGACCTTGATCCACAAGGTAACGCGACCATGGGCAGTGGCATTGATAAGCACAGCTTGCAGCACTCAGTACTGGATGTGTTAACCGGTCAGGCTAACTTGATTGATGTAATGCAGTTTTCTGAAGAGGGTGGGTATCAATTACTGCCGTCTAACCGTGACTTAACCGCTGCAGAAGTTGTGTTACTGGATTTGCCTAACAAAGAGCGCCGCTTGCTTGATGCTTTACAACCGGTGCGTGGCAACTATGATTATATTTTGATCGATTGCCCGCCAGCGTTGAGTATGCTGACCATTAACGCTTTGGTCGCTGCTGATGCTGTGTTGATTCCGATGCAGTGTGAGTACTTTGCGCTTGAGGGTTTAACTGACTTGATTGGTAGTATCGAACGCATTGCTACGCAGTTGAATCCTGCGTTGCAAATAGAAGGTATTTTGCGAACCATGTATGATCCACGTTTGAGTTTAACCAACGATGTTTCACAACAGTTGCAAGATCACTTTGGTGACAAGCTGTATGAAACGGTTATTCCACGTAATGTACGTTTAGCTGAGGCGCCCAGCCACGGGCTGCCGGTTTTGGCTTATGATAAAAAATCACGTGGTGCTTTAGCGTATTTAGAGCTCGCGGCGGAGTTATCTCGTCGTCAGCGTGCCAGTCAGCGTGCTTCAACACGCACATAAGGAATCATTATGGCGGTTAAAAAACGCGGTCTTGGGCGAGGGCTCGATGCATTACTGGGTGGGGCCACAGCCAATACTCTACAAAAAAATATTTCGCAGGCGACTGATACCAGTGAGCTACAGCATCTGGGCCTAGATTGTATTCAGCGTGGTAAATATCAGCCGCGTGGTGATATGGATCAGAACAGTTTAGAAGAGCTGGCACAGTCGATTAGGGCGCAAGGTGTCATGCAGCCGATCGTGGTTCGTTTGATCGCCAAGAATCAATATGAAATTATTGCCGGTGAGCGCCGCTGGCGCGCATCCAAACTAGCTGGTTTAGAAACTATTCCAGCACTCGTACGTGATGTCAGTGATGAAGCTGCGATTGCGATGGCTCTCATTGAAAATATTCAGCGTGAAGACTTAAATCCCGTTGAAGAAGCCATCGCTTTGCAACGTTTACAGAAAGAATTTGAGTTAACTCAGCAAGAAGTTGCTAATGCTGTGGGTAAATCTCGTGCCAGTATTGCTAATTTACTGCGCTTGATTGGTTTGCCTGATGAAGTGAAAACTTTGCTGGCGCATGGTGATTTAGAAATGGGGCATGCGCGTGCTTTGCTGGGTCTACCAGCTGAGCAACAGGTAGATGCTGCGCGTGATGTTGTGGCTAAAGGCTTTACCGTAAGGCAGACTGAAGCCTTAGTACGCGATATGCAAACGGAGAAACCAACTAAAGAAGCACCTGTGGTAGATCCTGATGTTAAACGTTTAGAGCAAAAACTAGCCGAACGCTTAGGTACCCAAGTGCAGATTAAACACAGCCTAAAAGGCAAAGGACAACTCGTCATTCGCTATGGCACATTAGAAGAGTTACAAGGGGTTTTAGCGCATATTCGCTAATATTTTTATAGCTGTTGGTCTTAAAAAGCGATCTGGCAGTTGAATGAATGGCGTTAGCCACCTATACTCTGCGCGCAATTTTGTTGCTGTTCATTGCAGAATGAATAAATAGCGAAGGGATCAGGCAATCAGTGGCGTATCGAAATAAAGTTCCTTTTCATCGTCAGCCGATGTTTCGCGTTATCGTGTTACAAGCTGTAATGGCAGTCTTAGCTGGATTGTTATTTGGAGTAACGCAAGGGTGGATTGCAGCTTATTCAGCATGGCTGGGTGGCTTGACCGCGTTATTACCGAATATGTACTTCACGTACAAAGCATTTCAGTACTTTGGTGCGCGCTCAATAGGCGCCATCGTCCAGTCCTTTTGGGCTGGCGAAATGGGTAAATTGATTCTTACAGCAGTGCTTTTTGCAGTGCTGTTCTTGGGGGTGAAGCCATTGAACGTGCTGGCCGTGTTCGTTGGTTATATATTGGTGCAGATGACGTCTGCAACATCACTTCTTTTGACGAAAAGCTTTCTAAAGCGTTGAGCGGTTGAGGCATATATGGCACAAAACTCTGTTGAATATATTCAGCATCACTTACAAAACCTGACCTACGGTAAATTAGATGGCAAGTGGCAGTTTGCAGAAACTGCACAACAAGCCAGCGATATGGGCTTTATGGCTATCCACGTGGATACCATGGCTATGTCATTACTGATGGGCTTTATTTTCCTGTTTTTATTCCGTCGTGTAGCTGTTAAAGCGAACGAAGGTGTACCCACAGGACTGCAAGGCTTCGTTGAAGTGGTCGTTGAATTTGTACAAAACATGGTTCGCGACACCTTTTACGGTCGTAGCGCACTGATTGCCCCATTAGCATTAACCGTATTTATGTGGATTTTGCTAATGAACAGCTTAAAATGGATCCCAATTGATGTGATTCCAAGCTTAGCTGCTGCTGCGGGCGTGCCATACTTTAAATATGTGCCTACAGCTGATCCAAACGCTACGTTCGGTATCTCTATTGGTGTGTTTTTCTTAATTGTTTTTTACAGCATTAAGATTAAAGGCACCGGTGGTTATATTAAAGAGCTATCGTTTACCCCGTTTAAACACTGGTCACTGATCCCGTTTAACTTGTTCCTTGAGTTGTTGGGTCTGTTTACCAAACCATTAAGCCTTGCTTTGCGTCTGTTTGGTAACATGTACGCAGGTGAAGTGGTGTTTATCCTAATTGCGCTACTGCCGTTTTACGTACAGTGGGCGCTTTATGGGCCATGGGCAATCTTCCATATTCTGGTGATCCCGTTACAGGCCTTTATCTTTATGGTGCTGACCATCGTTTACCTGAGCTCAGCCCACGAAGAAAGCCA
>DATERP010000187.1:0-10013 GCA_035271385.1 Thiopseudomonas sp.
AAGGTCCAGTTCACGGGTGTCAGCTTGACGTAAGAAAGTGTAGAGCTCTTCAATCAGGTGAGCAACAGAGTTCTTCTCGTGCATTGACTGGTCAGGCAGTGGGCCGAACTCAGAACGCAGAGCAGCAACCATCCAACCTGACAGGTAGAGGTAACGCTTGTTAGTGGTTTTCAAGTGCTTCTTGATCGCGATCAGCTTTTGCTGACCGATGAAACCGTGCCAGCAACCCAGCGACTGAGTGTAAACTGATGAGTCGGCATCGTACTCAGCCATATCTTTACGCATGATTGCTGCAGTGTACTTAGCGATTTCTAAACCAGTTTGGAAACGGTTCTGAATGCGCATACGAGCGGCAGACTCGGGATTAATCGCGCTCCAACCATTTCCAGCTTTTTCTTTAAGAGCGGCAATTGCCTTAATTTCGTTTTGATAAGTTGACATGGTCAATCCTTCAAATGAGTAAAGTGAGTTTGAGCACCGACTGCCCACACACAACCTGCTATTGCTGGAAGTATAAATTGCGGGTTCGCTTCCACTGAAGTGCCGATAATTGACTAGACGCATTGTGTCTTAAAGGAGGGTAGCGATCAGATAAGGGTGGCTGCTGCATTAAGCTGTGATATCGGCAACTTAACATCCGCAAACGCAATTCACTGTAGTGAGATATCTGATGCATCATTGATGCATATTGCTTCCCCGTCCCTCAGGACAACAACGTTCCAGTCGCAACCTCGTTAAAGCATCTTTTGGATGTAGTTAACACAAAACCAGCGGTAAAGTACTGTTACCTTGATTTTGGAACGCTTATTAAGACGTTCTGGCTAGCGGGAGCGGGGCTATAATGCGCTTTCGAAACGCGTTCGTCAAATGTTTTGTAGTGTTTTTTTGCGGGCACTACATAAAAAGTAGTCTGTAAGGAGTATATGCTTAATCGATGACTTCAACTTTGATCTGTAATTGGTTGTTTTCTTGTGTGGTGCTGTAGCGCTTTTGTGTAAAACCATTTTGATTGTAGCTGTGGTCAGATCGTACGCCGCTGACATTAATCCATTCGCCAAGGCGTCCGCTGACACGGCTGGAGGTCTGTTGTGTGTTAATGACGCCCTGATGTTGCCGGCTGCGGTGATCGTTTTGACTGTCGATTTCAATTTGGACTTGCTCACCTACAACAGTTGCCGTTACATAAAAGCCTTGGTTGACTGCGCGATATTCAGTGCGCTCTTGGGCTTGGCCATAAGGGCCGTAGCGGGTTGAGCGCTGCGGGATGCTTTGCCCCACTTGCACCAAGGCTGCTGAGCCTTCTAGAGTCTGTACGGTTTGTAATGCGCCGTCGCGACCTTGTGTATTGTTGCGGATAATGCGCACTTGATCACGACCGCGCTGTTCGCCTTGACCTATCACGATCTCGCCGTGACGACCACCGATAGTGCCATCAGCTTGAAAACCGTGTTCGCTACCGTATTGATTGCCTTGAGTGTCAACACTGATCAATAGGCGGCGCGGCTGGGTATCAATCTGGACTAAGATTGAGCGCAGTTCGGTGATTTTATGCTCTGGAGCGTTAACAATCAGTTGATTGCCGTAAGCGGTGGCGCGTCCATCGCTACCGAGTATGGAGTTGGCTACAGGTAGTACGTCTTCAGCCATACGAAAGTTGAGTTCAATGACTTCGGTTGCAGCATAGGCAGTGCTCAAGCTGCACATTAAAATCAATGCTGTAAAGAGGCGGGTCAGGGCAGTCATAGCGGCATACTCCACGCAGTTGTATTATGGTTGCGACGACCCACTGTGCTAGCTAAGCAATAGATTAGCAATACAGAGGCGTACATAATACATGGACCATCACTGTTGAGTTATGACTGCACTGGCTCGCTTAAATAGCTTTATGCTTCGCTGTTACGCAGCATATCAATATGTGGGATGCCTGCTTCTAAAAACTCATCGCTAATAGCTTTAAAGCCCAGGCGCTCGTAAAAGCCTGCAGCATGCACTTGCGCAGTCAAGATTTGTTGCGTTAAGCCCATACGCTCAGCTTCGCGTACGGCAGTCATTAGCAGTTTTTCACCGACATGCAGGCCGCGCCAGTCTTTTAAAACAGACACACGACCAATGCAGCCGTCGGCTAATAAGCGCGCGGTACCGATGGCAAAATCACCTTCGTAAGCGAGAAAGTGGGTGGCTGTAGCATCGTCGCTGTCCCATTCTTGTTCTGGGGTTACACCTTGTTCTTGAATAAAAACGCTTTCACGAATACGGCGTAAATCAGCATTGTCTTTATGCCAATCAGCAATACGGATCTGCAAATCATTCATCGATACACTCCAGGCTGCCTTGTTTGATCAGTTCACAGAGCAAAGTTGCTGCTTCTGCATCATTGAGCCAAGGCTTTAAATTATCTATATACATCGCGTCAGCACCACAGAGTACATCGAGTAATGGCACTAAATGTTCGCTTAAAATGCGACTGTTGCCGCTGACAAAAAACACTACTGCTTGTTCGGCGTCCAGTTGGATATGGCTCCAAGCTAAGCGAGCAGTGGGGTTACGGGTAAATACTGCGCCATTTTCCAGAGCTTCAGTGAGTTCGTCCAGTGAAAGTTCAGCGCCCACCAAGAGCTCAGGGTAGCGCGGCTCGGTCATATGCTGGCCGAACCACGTAAGCAGCATACGATCATCGTCCAGTTGTTCACTAATCAGCTTGCGTAAACGCTGAATGTCTTCTGGGCGAATGTAATTCGGATTGCTTACCGGTGACATATCCGCATCACCGTAACGCTGCTCGTCAGGCAAGAAACGCGCAACAAAGTCAGCGTAGTGCGTGACGACTTCAGCGGTAGAAGGCGCACGAAAACCTACCGACCAAGTCATGCACTCGGTTTGGGCAATGCCCCAGTGTGCCAAGCGTGGTGGCAAATAGAGCATATCGCCAGGCTCAAGAGTCCATTCCTCAGTTTGCTCAAAACCATCCAAAATACGCAGATCAGGGTGCGCTAGCAGAGGGCTGTCAGCATTACACATCTGGCCGACTTTCCATTGTCTTTTGCCTTCAGCCTGCAGCAAAAACACATCGTAATTATCGTAGTGCGGACCTACGCTGCCACCAGGCACGGCAAAGCTGATCATCACATCATCAATACGCCAGTTAGGTAGAAACTTAAAGTTTTCTAACACTTCAGCGACATCAGGGCTGAACTGATCTACGGCTTGGACGAGTAGGGTCCAGTCACGTTCGGGCAGTGTGCTGTAGGTGTCGTCATCAAATGGGCCTTGCTTGAGCTCCCAAGGTGTTGCGCCATGTTCTAAGACAATGCGCGACTCCACCATCTCTTCGAGAGAGAGACCGGCTAAGTCATTGCCATCGAGTGGGCTGACAAAATCAGGTATGGCTTTGCGGATTAATAAAGGCTTTTTTTGCCAATAGTCGCGCAAAAACACTTCGGCGCTGATGCCGCCTAAGATTTCAAGAGGTGTATTGATAGGGTTCGACACGTGATGGCTTCCGAAATAGACACTGAAAATAAAACGCCCGGATTGAGCCGGGCGTTCACACTCACAAATCGCGTTAGACGCGTTTAGCTTGTGCGCCTGCGTTACCAATATAGTTGGCTGGCGTGAGTGCACGCAATTGCACTTTTGCTTCTTCAGGCAGATCCAAGGTTTCAATAAAAGTTTGCAGTGCCTCAGCGCTGATACCTTTACCGCGGGTTAGATCTTTGAGCTTTTCATAGGGGTTTTCGATGCCGTAGCGACGCATAACTGTCTGTACTGGCTCGGCTAAGACTTCCCAGCAGTTGTCCAGGTCTTCAGCGATCTTAGCTGCGTTCAGCTCTAGCTTGCTGACACCTTTAAGTGTTGCTTCATAGGCAATCACACTGTGCGCCATACCCACACCGAGATTACGCAATACGGTCGAGTCGGTCAGGTCACGCTGCCAGCGCGAAATTGGCAACTTGCTAGCTAAGTGTTGGAAGATGGCGTTAGCAATGCCTAAGTTACCTTCGGAGTTTTCAAAGTCGATTGGGTTGACCTTGTGCGGCATGGTAGATGAACCAATTTCGCCTGCAACAGTTTTCTGCTTGAAATAACCCAGTGAAATATAGCCCCACACATCGCGATCAAAGTCGATCAAGATGGTGTTGAAACGTGCCACAGCATCAAAGAGTTCAGCGATGTAGTCATGCGGCTCAATTTGCGTGGTGTAAGGGTTAAAGGTTAAACCTAAATCGCCCTCAATAAAGTCACGCGCATTGGCTTCCCAATCAATCTCAGGGTAGGCCGAGATGTGCGCGTTGTAGTTACCTACGGCACCGTTGATTTTACCTAGCAGTGGAATCGCAGCCACTTGCGTGATTTGACGCTCAAGACGGTAGACCACGTTGGCAAATTCTTTACCCAGTGTTGTAGGTGAAGCAGGCTGGCCATGGGTACGTGACAGCATCGGTACGTCAGCGAATTCAACTGATAAAACACGCAGGCTCTCAGCGAGTTTGCGCATCAGTGGCAGTAATACATCGTCACGGCCTTCGCGCAGCATGAGAGCGTGCGAGAGGTTGTTGATGTCTTCACTGGTGCAGGCAAAGTGGATGAATTCAGTGACTTTTGCCAGTTCTGGCAACTTTTGCGCTTGCTCTTTGAGCAGGTACTCAACCGCTTTAACGTCGTGGTTGGTGGTGCGCTCAAACTCTTTAACGCGCTCGGCATGCTCAAGCTGGAAGTTTTCCGCGAGCTCGTTGAGCGCAGCATTAGCTGTATCAGAGAAAGGTGCGACTTCAGTCACGCCTGCGTGAGCGGCTAGGCGCTGTAACCAGCGGACCTCAACCAAAACACGGTTACGAATAAGACCGTACTCACTAAAAATAGGGCGCAGGGCGGAAGTTCTGCTGCCGTAACGGCCGTCAACGGGTGAAACCGCGGTAAGCGAAGTAAGCTGCATGATGCGTTCTCTAACAATTAATGAATAAAATAAGGCGCGTAGTGTACATCAAATGCACGCGAGGTTTTAGTGTTTACGCCAGAACACTGCCAACAAGCTGGCTGTGAAAATCAATACAGCGCCAAACATCGAGGCCAAGTCGGGTACTTCACCCCAGAGCACAAATGAGAATATTCCAGCGAAAACAATGGCTAAGTAAGCTACGGGACCAATCAGGCCCGGTGGCGCTAACGAATAAGCACGCGACATGATGATTTGTGCAAAAGCCGCCAGCAAACCGGCGCAGCAGAGTAAAAACAACTGCTCACGATTGAGCGGTTGCCAAGCCCAAATTAAAGGGATGGCAGAGATTAGACTGCTAAAAAAAGCAAAGTAAAACACCATGCGAAAAGCGGGTTCGCTATTGCTCATTTCACGGATGGATACAAAAGCTAAGGCCGCAAGCACGCTGGCGGCAAGGCCGACTAAAGAGAGGCTGCTAAATAAAGCATCACTGGGCTTGGCCACTAAAATGACGCCTATTAGACCCAGTGCCGAGAAAGCCAGCATGCGTTTCGTCAGCGGCTCTTTTAACCATAAGTAAGCAATAATAGGTGTAAAAACGGGTGCGGAATAAGTAAATACCATAGCGTCTGCTAAGGGCAAATGAGCAATAGCATAAAAAAAGCAATACATGGCCGCTAAGCCATAACTGGTACGCAGTAGGTGAGATTTTAAACGTGTAGTTTTAAAAGGGCGAATGCCTTTACTGAGCAGCAAAGGCATAAAAAAGATCACTCCGACAATATTGCGAAAGAAAACAATGTTTTCGTTATTGACTGTGGCTGATGCTTCGCGAATCAGCACACCCATGGCGGAAAATATTAGTGCTGAAAGAGCCAGTAATGCTGCGCCTTGTAGCGGGCGAACGCTGCGCTGGATCATAAATTGCGCGATTTAAGCTCATGCAGCATGGCGCCACGCTTGGTCAGTAAGTGCCAGCGCCGTCCGCCCAATTGTCGCCAAAGACGTGCTGAGCGAATACCGGCAAATAATAAGGCGCGCACTTTCGCTGCAGTTATATCCTGCTGCAAAAAGCGCATATCACCATGTACCTGAATGCGTTGTTTAAAGGTGCTGATAGTGTCTTGATATAACCCGGCAAAAGAGGCTGCAATATTGTCACTGCTGATACCGTAGAGTTCGACTTGCTGTTCGATTTTAGGTAGGCGTAAACCCGCAATTTCTAATAGATCATCGCGGCGAGAGAACTGACGTTCAAGACTGAGCATCGACACTACATAACGTAAGCTTTCACGGGGCAGGTTATCGGTCTCGCGCGCTAAAATGGACTGCAATAACTTATAGCCGTCGCGTAGTCCTAAATCATCACCACCGTACACATCAATAGTGCTTTCAGGGTTACGTACCAGCAAGGTTTTTAGCATGCTTGATAAAGCGGCGTCACTGACTTGGCCAGTGTGCGCCAACTTATTCACCAGCGCAGCAGCTTGGAAAACTCCAGCCAGCGCAGTCATTTGCTCTTGAAGTGGGGTCATGGTCGTTGAATACTCTCATCCCAAGGGCTGCAGGCTTCAATTACACCGCCGCCTAAGCATACATCGCCAGCATAAAAGACAATGGACTGTCCCAGTGTGACTGCACGCTGTGGTTGCTCAAAGGTTACAAGGTAACCGTCACCAGTATGACTGATGCTGCAGGCTTGATCTTGCTGGCGATAGCGCACTTTGGCGGTTAAATTGTCAATGGCATCCAGATCAATAGGGTTGATCCAGTTCACATCGCGCGTGAGTAAAGTGCGTGAAAACAACCAAGGGTGCTGATTGCCTTGACCGACAATCAAAACATTACGCTTGAGGTCTTTAGCCAGTACATACCACGCTTCTTCACTGGCATCTTTGAGTCCGCCGATACCTAAACCTTGGCGTTGACCGATAGTGTGGTACATCAAGCCGCTGTGCTGACCAAGTTCAATACCATCTACGGTTTCAATCACGCCGGGCTGGGCAGGTAAGTACTGCTTGAGGAAATCAGTAAAACGACGCTCACCAATAAAGCAGATACCGGTTGAGTCTTTTTTCTTGGCGGTGATTAAGCCATGCTGCTCAGCGAGTTCGCGTACTGCAGGTTTTTCATACTCACCGACAGGGAATAAAGTTTTATGAATTTGCGCACCACCTACAGCATGTAAAAAGTAGCTTTGATCTTTGTTAGCGTCCACGCCTTTGAGCAGCTCGCTGATGCCATTCACATCACGGCGACGTACATAGTGACCGGTTGAAATCAGATCAGCCCCAAGTTGCTCTGCGTAATCAAGAAAGGCTTTAAATTTGATTTCACGGTTGCATAAAATATCAGGGTTGGGCGTGCGGCCTGCTTTGTATTCTTCAAGGAAGTGCTCAAAAACATTGTCCCAGTACTCGGCAGCAAAGTTCGCAGCATGCAGCTTGATGCCCAGCGTATCGCAAACCGCTTGTGCATCAGCGAAATCTTCTTTCGCGGTGCAGTATTCAGTGCCGTCATCTTCCTCCCAGTTTTTCATAAACAAGCCTTCCACTTGGTAGCCTTGCTGGATCAGCAATAAGGCTGCAACGGAAGAATCAACACCGCCGGACATGCCGACGATTACACGCGTTTCAGAAGGGGTAAGTGAGGGAGTATGCATGGCCATTCAAATAAGCTGAGTAAAGAAAAAGACTTTAGCAGATTTGCGCACCACTAGGGAGGGCAACACTGCTGCAGATTAGTTTTTAAAGATATCTAAGGAAAAGCGTGTACCACTTAAATAGTCGTCGACACTGCGCAACACCATCGGACTGCGCCAGAGTTCACGCTGCTCAAGCAACTCGTCACGCGTCAGCCAGATCGGAGCAATAATGCCTTGATCTAAAGTATGATTAGGACGCTGCTGTAAAGCGCGACCGGCAAAACAGACACGTTGGTAGGTCACGTTATTGCTTGGTGCTGTGTAGAGGTGGATGCCCAGCAGGTGGGAAATTTCAATATCCCAGCCGGTTTCTTCTAAAGTTTCGCGAATAGCGGCTTGAATTAGACTTTCGTCCATTTCTAAGTGGCCTGCGGGCTGGTTTAATACGATGCGTTGTTCAGCATGCTCTTTAACGAATAAAAAGCGTCCATCTTTTTCAATAACAGTGGCAACTGTGATGTGCGGAGTGAAACGTGTCATGCGTAAGCTCCTCAAGGTGCTGGTTTTCTGGTATGATTGTTCGCTGCATATTTATGCATTTGTTCGAGTTTGAGCGATGTTAGACATAAATACTTGTAGTTAATGAATAGTTTGACTACAGCAACTTATCCAGTAATCGTATAAAGCGTGTATGATACGCGCTGCACATTTGCGTTCGAGAGTATGATAAACGCAAAAATGAGTTAAAAGAGTTTGTGTGACTTTTTCCACCCATTAAAGGTCACACATGCTCAAGAAGATTGAATTATCGCTGTCAGGCCACACGCGTGACAGATTTTTGAAGACCACGTAAAGACGGAGTCCAGCATGGGATACCAAAAGATCCAAGTGCCAGCCGGTGACAAAATCACCATTAATGCAGATATGACGTTAACCGTACCAAACAACCCAATCATCCCTTATATCGAAGGTGATGGTATTGGTGTTGATATCAGCCCAGTAATGATCAAAGTGGTTGATGCGGCTGTAGAAAAAGCCTACGGCGGCAAGCGTAAGATTTCCTGGATGGAAGTGTTCGCTGGTGAAAAAGCAACTCAGGTTTATGATTCAGAAACTTGGTTGCCAGAAGAAACTTTGAACGCAGTACGTGACTACGTTGTTTCTATTAAAGGTCCTTTGACTACGCCAGTTGGCGGCGGCATTCGTTCATTGAACGTTGCACTGCGTCAGCAATTAGATCTTTACGTTTGCCTACGTCCAGTACGTTGGTTTGACGGTGTGCCAAGCCCAGTTAAGCGCCCACAAGACACTGATATGGTGATCTTCCGCGAGAACTCAGAAGACATCTATGCCGGTGTTGAGTGGCAAGCAGGTACACCAGAAGCTGATAAAGTGATTAAGTTCTTCACTGAAGAAATGGGCGTAACTAAAATCCGTTTCACAGAAAACTGTGGTATCGGTGTTAAGCCAGTATCTCTAGAAGGTACTAAGCGTCTGGTACGTAAAGCACTGCAGTACATCGTTGATAACGATCGTGATTCACTGACTATCGTGCACAAAGGCAACATCATGAAATTCACCGAAGGTGCTTTCAAAGATTGGGCCTACGATGTTGCGCGCGAAGAGTTTGGTGCTGAGTTGTTAGATGGCGGTCCTTGGATGCAGTTCAAGAACCCTAATACTGGCAAAAACATTATCGTTAAAGACGGTATTGCTGATGCTATGTTGCAGCAGGTTCTATTGCGCCCAGCAGAGTACGACGTAATGGCGACTCTAAACCTCAATGGTGACTACCTATCTGACGCACTAGCTGCACAGGTTGGTGGTATCGGTATCGCTCCAGGTGCAAACCTGTCTGATACCGTTGCAATGTTTGAAGCAACTCACGGTACTGCACCTAAGTATGCGGGTCAGGATAAAGTTAACCCAGGTTCACTGATCCTTTCTGCAGAAATGATGCTACGTCACATGGGTTGGACTGAAGCAGCTGACCTCGTTATTGATGGTATCAATGGCGCGATCTCTGATAAGACTGTGACCTATGACTTTGAGCGCTTAATGGACGACGCTAAACTGTTGTCTTGCTCTGAGTTTGGCGATGCAATGATTAAAAATATGTAATCAAAGCTTCTGCTTAAAAAACGCCCCTTAATTGGGGCGTTTTTGTTTGTGTTTGTTAAATATGGGTACAATGCAGCACGAAATAAGGAGGGCGTTATGCCGGACGATGATTTTTCTTTGTTTACTGAGCAAATGCAGGGTGTACGCCGTATTTATGTCGATCAAGCTGATGTTGGCAAGGCCAAAATTAACCGTGCCGGCCAACGTGTGCGCCGTGAAAATGCGCAGCAAGTGCTTGAAACCATTGTTGTCGATGGTTTATCAGATCAGTTTGTGATTGATGTCGGCGCTGAAGATGCATTGTATTGGGCG
>DATERP010000188.1:0-53724 GCA_035271385.1 Thiopseudomonas sp.
CCTCAGGCTCAACGTCGGCTACGGATGCAGTTTCAGCTTCAGTCTCCTCTGGATCAGGATGATCTGCCTCTGGTGCGTCAAAACTGGGCAAATTCCACAGACTAAAGGCAGCACTTTCTTGCGCGGAAAGCAATTCGCTACTGGTTTTTTTATCACTCATGCCTACACCATCTCTTCGCCACCCTTACCACCTAAGACTATCTCACCGGCGTCAGCCATGCGACGGGCAATGGTAAGGATTTCTTTTTGTGCCGACTCCACTTCACTGATACGTACAGGACCCTTCGCCTCTAGGTCATCACGTAACAATTCAGAAGCTCGCTTAGACATATTCTTAAAGATCTTCTCTTTAATCGCATCATCTGCGCCCTTCAAAGCCAAGACCAGCACGTCAGACGAAACTTCACGCAGCAGTGCTTGAATCCCGCGATCATCGACATCGGCCAAGTTATCAAAGACAAACATCAAATCTTCAATTTTACCCGACAAATCTTGGTCCAAATCACGAATGGCATCCAAAAGCGGCCCTTCAATCGAACTGTCTAAGAAGTTCATAATATCGGCGGCACGCTTAACCCCGCCCATAGTGGTGCGTGTGGTATTGGAATTACCGGAAAACTGCTTTTCTAAAATGGTATTAAGCTCTTTTAACGCAGCAGGCTGAATGGTATTGAGTGCCGAGACCCGCAACACAATGTCCAAACGTACTTTATGATCAAAATGCGACAACACTTCACCGGCCTGATCAGGATCAAGATACGCCACAACAATGGCTTGAATCTGCGGGTGCTCATAACGAATCACATCAGCAACGGCACGTGCTTCCATCCACTTAAGACTGTCTAAACCACTGGTATTACCGCCCAGTAAAATACGATCAATTAAACCGCCTGCTTTATCCTCACCTAAAGCCTGTGTGAGCATATTACGAATATAGCCGTCTGAACCTACACCTAAACCCGTTTGATCACTGACCACTTCCACAAACTCAGTCATCACTTGCTCAACTTGGTCGCGGTGTACATTGCGCATTTGCGCCATCGCTGAGCCGACCCGCTGCACTTCCTTAGGGCCCATATGCTGCAATACTTGTGCTGCATCAGTCTCACCGAGCGAAAGCAACAAAATAGCTGCTTTATCAACTTTACTGAGTTTATTGGTCATACAGCCTTACTCACTGTCGTTAATCCATGCTTTAACCACTTGCGCTACGCGACCTGGATCTTGCGCCACTAAGCCTTTAATCGCATTCAATTGCGCATCGTAACCTTCACTTGGACTGGGTAGTAAAATACTTTTCGGACCACTGAGACTGACGTGATCATCCTCTAAGCCCGCTTCCAGCCCATCCATATCACCTAGATCAGTATCACCCAAACTACTACGAGTGGTGGCCAACTCTTTAGATTTATCACCACCAATCACATTACGTAATAAAGGTCGCAACACACCAAAAACCAAGACCACGATAAACAGCACACCCAACACTTGCTTGACGATATCCCAAAACCACGGCTCGGTATAAAAAGGGATATCAATGACTTCTGGCGGCGCAATCGCAGCAAAGGGTGCATTAATTACGCTGACACTATCCCCACGACTGGCATTAAAGCCCACTGAGTCCTGTACGAGACGGGTAAAACGCGCAATATCTGCTTCGGTCCAAGGCACTCGTACCATTTCACCGGTTTGCGGATTCACCACAGAACGATCATCAACGACCACCGCAACAGATAAACGCTGCAAGCGACCTTGATCTTGCTTGGTGTAACTGATGGAGCGATCTAGCTCAAAGTTACGTGTCGATTGCTCACGCTTATCATTAGGATACGGCGCCAGCATCGGTTGACCTGTTCTAGCGTCAATAATTTGTTCGCCATTAGCATCGAGCAAAGGCTGGCCTGCCGCAACTGGACCGCCGGCCGCTTGACCACCGCCGGCCACCTCTGGAGCTGTTGCAGGGCCTGGTGGCTGATTACTCATTGCACCAGGCACGCCTTGTGGACCACTGCTGACTTGGCGCTGCTCAGACACTGATTGCTCACTGCGCAACGCAGGCTGATCAGGATTAAAGGTTTCTGAAGTCGATTCAATAGCACTAAAATCAACCTCAGCCGAAACTTCGGCCTTATAACGATCAGTGCCTAAAATAGGTTGTAAAATATTATGTACGCGCTGAGTAAAGAGCGTTTCTAAACGACGTGAATAATCAAATTGCTTACCCGCGCGAGTCATTTCAGATAACTCTTGCTGATCTGACAGCAGATTACCTTTCTGATCGACTACGGTCACCTGAGATTTATTGAGCTCTGGCACACTAGTGGCAACCAAGTTAATAATCGCCATCACTTGACTCGGTTCCAAGGCGCGACCTGGATACAGCTCAACCAATACCGAGGCGCTCGGCTTGCGCTCATCACGGACAAACACCGAGCTTTTAGGAATAGCTAAGTGCACGCGGGCGGCTTTTACGTTGTTTAAGCTAGACACTGTACGCGCCAGCTCACCTTCTAAGCCACGGCGGTAACGAGCGGTTTCCATAAACTGACTGGTGCCAAGGCCTTGCTCTTTATCAAGGATTTCAAAACCAATACTGTTATCGGTAGGTGTCACACCTGCGGCAGCTAATTTTAGACGGGCATTGGACAGGTCTGAAGCTTTAACCAACAAGGCACCCGAGTTGGGCTCGACACGGTAATTGATACCGGCACCGCCTAAGGTTTCCATCACTTGATTGGCATCCAGCCCTGCGAGGCTGCCATACAGCGGACGGTAATCAGGTTCTTGCGACCACAACACCACGGCAAAACCAATGGCGACACTGGCAGCTAATCCGACCAACAAGGCAATCTGACGCAGCGCAGGCATTTGCGCCAAGTTATCTAAGAATGCAAAACCTGCAAAAGCGGGCTTAGCCTGCTTCTCGGTGGTTTGTGGTGTGTTTGCCGTTGCGTCAACCATGATCTATCGCCCCTAAACTGGCATCTGCATAATATCTTGATAAGCCTGAACCAGTTTATTACGAACCTGAGTCATGGCTTGAAATGATACGCTCGCTTTTTGCGAAGCTATCATCACGTCGGTTAAATCGACGCCACTTTGCCCTATTTCAAAGGCATTAGCGAGCTGGCTTGAGGCTTGTTGGGTTTCATTAACCTTGCCCACGGCTTGACCCAGCATTTCAGCAAAGTTAGGGCCGCCCGCCGCTTGAGTCGTTTCCACTGCAGCAGGCTTCATGCGCGACATGGCATCCGCCTGCATACTGCGCATTTCTAACATCAACCGATTAAATTCTATACCTTGACTCATCTTTATCTCCCCACCGCTTCTTTGACGCTTTGCGATACCTAGGAAGATGAAAGCAACTTTCAGGCCAACTTACAGAGCAGCCACCTTAACTACGCATACCTCGACCCGAAATCAGCAAGCGCACGCAAATGGTATAGAGCACTAAAGTAGTCAACAACATCAAGCCAATCGCCACACTGATATCAATATCTGAGATACCCAAAATACCGTAACGAAAAGCGTTGACCATATGCAAAATCGGATTGGCCATAGAAAGGGTTTTCCAAAATGGCCCCAACATATCAATCGAGTAAAACACACCACCTAAGTAAGTTAAGGGCGTGAGAACAAAGGATGGAATAATAGAAATATCATCAAAGTTGCGAGCAAAAATAGCGTTTAAAAACCCACCCAAGGCAAACACTGCCGAAGTGCAAACAATCACTACGATGGTGATACCTAAGTTATGCACCTGCAACTTGGTAAAAAACAGCGATAAAATCGACACTATGACGGCCACACCTAAGCCACGCAAAATACCGCCCAATACAAAACCAATCAAAATGGTATGCGGCGATACCGGCGACACCATCAACTCCTCAATGGAGTTTTGAAACTTCGCACTAAAGAAACTCGAAACCACGTTACTGTATGAGTTGGTAATCACTGACATCATAATCAGGCCAGGCACAATGTACTGCATATAGGTAAAGCCATGCATATCGCCAATTTGACTGCCAATCAAATTGCCGAAAATCACAAAGTATAAAACCATGGTAATGGCTGGCGGCAGTAAGGTTTGTGGCCAAATACGCAAAAAACGTCGTGCTTCGCGATGCACAATGGTTCGTAAAGCAACTAGATTGGATCGTAATTCTGCACTCACAGCTGTTCGTCTCCTAAGTTTTTCTCCACCAATGACACAAACAACTCCTCAAGCCGGTTACTTTTATTGCGCAAACTCAGCACTTCAATACCCTGCGCGGATAACTGAGAGAATAGATCTGTCAGTCCACGGCTCTTTTCGACCTGCACCTGCAAAGTGCACTCATCGAGCAGCTGGGCAGGATAGCCTTGCAATTGCGGCGTATGCTGTTGCATCTCTTTTAAATCAAGCAAGAAGGTTTCATTGGAAAGCTGACCCAGTAAAGCCCGCATACTGGTATTTTCAACAATGGTGCCATGATCAATAATGGCAATATTACGGCACAGCTGCTCGGCTTCTTCTAGGTAGTGCGTGGTCAAAATAATAGTTGTACCCTGCTCGTTCAGCTCGGTGAGGTATTCCCACATCGAACGGCGCAACTCAATATCAACACCTGCAGTGGGCTCATCAAGAATCAATAAGCGCGGCTTATGCATTAAAGCACGAGCAATCATCAGGCGGCGCTTCATACCGCCTGACAACATACGCGAAGCTGAGTTACGCTTATCCCACAAACCCAGTTGCTTTAGCAGCTCTTGCGCGCGCACTCGCGCGTCTTTGAGTTTAATACCGTAATAACCCGCTTGCGTGGTTAAGATATTGTAAGCCGTTTCAAACTGATTAAAGTTAAACTCTTGCGGCACTAAACCAATGCAACGCTTGAGCGCCAGCGGGTCAGTCTCCAAGTCATGGCCAAACACTTGTACGCTGCCACTGGTTTTATTGACCAAGGTGGCCAGAATACCAATAGTGGTCGATTTACCTGCACCATTGGGACCCAATAAGGCAAAAAAATCACCTTCGGCCACTTCTAAATCAACACCTTTAAGGGCTTCAAAGCCATTTGCGTAGCTTTTTCTTAATTGCTGAATGGATAACGCCAACGTCATAATAATTGCACACAAAATTTAGATTTAAAGATATAAGTGGGGGCTAACCTGCACTTTTACAAGTCAGGACTTTTATTCTCTTGAGCTTAAAACGCCCCCAAACTATAAAACTCGCCCCGACTCCACACACCCAAAACACGCTGTCCATCGAGCATCTGCTCGGTTGCAACATCCACTAAACGATAAAAATCACTGCGCTGTAAACGCACCGTAAGATGATGACCAATAGAGACAGAGGGTGACGGCTCTTGCGTTTGCGGATCAACCTCAACGCGCAGCGGATGCTCAGAACTGATCAGCAGCACATCATTAAGATTAGTGGTGACGTACACTGACTGATCACGCCCTTCACCTTCGATACGGGTATCAATCGAGATAAAAGGTGCATCCTCAACCACAATACTCAGCTTTTCCACCGGCGTAACTAGAAAATACTGCTCATCTTCACGGCGCAATAAACGCGAAAACAACTGCACCAGCGCCGGGCGTTTAATCTCATCCCCTTGGTGGAACCAAGCACCGTTTTTGGCAATGCGCATTTCACTGTCGCCCAACTGTGTTGGCTGCCAATCGGCATTGTAAGATAAACGCTCAGCACTGCTGGCTAAACGCTCTAGAATATCACCCGATGCATGACTGAACATGATTGCGAACCTACTTTATGGGTATAGACCTAATAAACGCCGCGCATAATCACGCAGCGGTGGGCGTATTAAATCTTCGGGCTTATTATTATAGAAGGTTAAAAACCCACCGCGATTACGAATATTAGCAGTATCAATCAAATAACCACTGCCCACTTCCACTAGCATCAGGTGAATGGCACCGCGATCCACACCTAAGCGCGCCCCCGTTTCGTGACGGGACTTGAATTCATCCCAGTTGCCTATGCGATCGTTACCTTGGGCAAAGCGCGTGTACAGCAAGTAATGAGCACCTGCTTGGCGTGCCGCTTGCATGGCCTCATCATAGCGCAACGGCTTGGGCGAGCGGCTCAAGCGCGGAAAGTATTCCACAAAAGCATTAAATGTTTCTTGGGCGACAATATTAAAATACGCTGGCGGATATCCTAAAGGAATAAAGTTGTCTTGACTGATGTAAATATAAGAGTCAGCTTGCAAGCGCCAATTATTTGCGCGCTTAATTTCACTGTGATTAAGCAACCCTACATCGCGTAAGTGATACTCAGCTTCAGCAGTGAGGTCGCTGACCTTCATACAGGATGCCAATGTCACAGCGACTAGAATCAGTAATATACGGCGCATTATGATATCCACCTTAAGCGTCAAAAGAATAACCTGCTCCAGCTTACTAAGCAGGTTTTACGCCAACCAACTGAGTTTTATCAAACGCGCGGCTATTCTTGACCAAGAGTCACTGTATCAGGTGCATCTAAAGCGACCTCATCACGCTTAGGGCGTTTATTACCCATACGCACACCAATATCCATCAAGAATTGGAAAAAGCCTTCCTGATCCTCTAGAACATTACTCCAGAACGGTGAGTGATAAAGCGCAACAGCGCCATGCACCAACGCCCATGCTGCACAGTAATGAAAATATGGCGGCACATCCTCAAGCTTACCCTCATCAACTCGGCCTTCAATCAAGCGCGTTAAACGCTCAAAGTTAGAGGCGCGGATAGTATGCAACTGCTCAACCATTTCAGGGACTTGGTGGCCCTTGAGCACTTTCTCTTCAAGACGGTCAAATAAACGGTAACGCTGCGGATCGCCCATGCGAAAAGAAAAATAAGCTCGAGATAAAGCTTCTTTATCGCTGGCAACACTATCAGAGTGGAACAGCTCATTGAGCTCTCGCTCATAATCGAGCATCAGACGCAGATAAATCTCTGCTTTAGATTTGAAATGCTTGTAAATAGTACCTTTACCGATGCCTACGGTATCGGCAATCATTTCTACAGTGACAGAGTCTTCACCTTGCTCAAGAAACAACTTGAGCGAGGTATCCAGAATCTCTTGCTCTCTGCGGCGAAACTCACGGACCTTGCGTGATTCTTTTTGCATACTAGAACTACCAAGTCAAAAACAAAGTCCTATTATGACCTTATTCACAAAAAATGCACGAAACAACGATACACTCTAAAATGACGAGTTATGCAAAAATAGTCATGCGCGCAATGTGAGATGATTTTGCTCAATCAATACCGCTGATTTAAAACTTCACGCTCAATACAGCAGTACTTTATAATAGTGGTGCAAATAACGACCTTAATCGTAGATCTGCTTTTTCTTCCACTGCGCATCATCTTCATCTTCTTGCGCTACCGCTGCTATCAACTCAGTGTCCTGCCCAGCATTAGGCTGAGTTTGCTCTACCGACAAACTTTTCGCTTGCGCTAATAGCGCTTCAAACTCCAGCAAGGCCTGTTGATAAGGCGCAGGATTTTTTTGTTTGTTTAAAAACTGCACCGCGCGCTCAAACACTAAGCGTGCCTGATTAGCGCGTTTTTGTGCTAAAAAATCATTGCCAATAGCATTAAAGTAATCAATATAGACACTCACCAACATATGCCGCACTTGGCTTAACCACTTTTTACCCTCGACAGCAGAAATCACTTTCCCCTCTGCCGCTCGCACAATTTGCGCCTGTAAACTTTCCAGCTGAAAACGCACATCTTTAATCTGCGCCTTACTGGCAATTGCCAATGGAGTATTAGTGACGGGCAAAGCCTGCCCTTGCCCAATCAGTTCACGCAACTGATCAGCCCGCGCCTTGCAGGCGGCATTTTTAGGATCAAGAGCGATAAGCTCATCGCTTAATTTCAGCTCAATACGATTGAGCAACTGTTTCAACTCAACATTGACCAATTGTCCTGGCAAGGTTTCGGACAAGGTGGCGCAACGTCTCTGGCGATCAATTAATTCAGCTTTACGTCGGGCTTTATTCAGCGTGTTTTTTTCTAAAACATTATTGAGATAGCCCAAAGACAGCAGCAGAACAATACCGGCGACCACTAAAGTAATTATGATAGTTGACGACACTGTGCATCCTCTTGTTGATGCGAGCCAAAGAAGACAAGGCGGGTTGTTTGACCAAGACTTACACAACACAGTTTGATCATTTGCCGTCTCACAGCAGACAAATACAAACAGGTCAGATGTTGCTGATTGGCTAACGACGTAACATCACTAAAACGTCTTCAAGCTCAGCAAGCACTTGGCGAATCACTTGCTTAGTTTGGCCGTTGACATCATCTGTATCACCAGCAGACAGTCGTAAACGAGCACCACCGACAGTAAAGCCATGCTCATAAAGCAAACTACGAATCTGACGGATCATCAAAACATCATGGCGCTGGTAATAGCGACGATTACCGCGACGCTTAATATTAGCTAACTGCTCAAACTCTTGCTCCCAGTACCGCAATACATGCGGCTTGACCGCACACAAGTCACTGGCTTCGCTAATCGTAAAGTAGCGTTTATTCGGAATGATGGGTAACTCACGATTCTGGCTAGGTTCCAGCATAAGCTTCTACCCGATCACGCAGTTTTTGACCTGGACGAAAAGTCACTACGCGCCGTGCGCTAATAGGAATCTCTTCGCCAGTTTTAGGATTACGACCCGGCCGCTGAGCTTTTTCACGCAATTCAAAATTGCCAAAACCAGACAGCTTGACCGGCTCGTTATGTTCGAGGGCTAAACGAATTTCCTCAAAGAAGGTATCAACCAACTCTTTGGCTTCGCGCTTATTCAAGCCGATTTCCATAAATAGATGTTCGGCCATTTCTGCTTTCGTTAAAGCCCCCATACACTCACTTCCTTAAGATTGCACCAAACTTATCAGACAATAGAGTCAGTATCGCTTGTGTTGCCGCGCTGACCTCTTCGTCTGTAAGAGTGCGTGATGGATGCTGCCAGGTCAAGCCAACAGCTAAGCTTTTACAACCTTCTTCCACCCCTTTGCCTTGATACACATCAAACAAACGAATTTGCGTTAAAAACTCACCAGCAGCACTGCGCATTGCTTCCATCAGTTGCTCTGCTGGAATATCAGCATTCACCACTAAAGCTAAGTCGCGACGTACTTCTGGGAAGCGTGATAATTCAGCAAATGCAGGCAAACGACCTTCGCTAATAGCATCAAGCTTGACTTCAAACATCAATACTTGCTGATCGATATCTAATTCAGTCGCTAACTGCGGGTGTAAAGTACCAACAAAACCAACAGCTTGGCCATTACGTTCAATACGCGCGCACTGGCCTGGGTGGAAAGCATGTTGCTGGCAAGGCACGAAACTGTAGCTATCGCTATCCCCTGCCACGCCCAAGACAGCTTCGATATCAGCTTTAATATCGTAAAAATCGACAGCCTCTTTGCCATGTGTCCATAGCTCTGGCAAACGCGCACCTGTGATCACACCCGCCAGCATGCGCTCTTGTTTAAGATCATCGAGCTGACCAACAAAACTTAAGCCGCTTTCAAATAAGCGCACGCGCTCTTGTTGACGATTAAGGTTGTGCTGCAGAGCTTTAAGCAAGCCTGGCAAGAGTGATGCACGCATCACTGACAGTTCAGCTGAAATCGGGTTGGCCAAGGTTAAGGCTTTAAGCTCTGGATGGAACGCTGTGAATAACTCAGGCTCAATAAAGCTATAGGTAATGGCCTCTTGATAGCCACGTGCGACCAACAAGCGACGCAAGACTGGCAGCTGTGCTTGTGCTTCAGATTGCGCTTGCGGCGCTAAGCGCGCGGCTGGGTAACGCACAGGCAACTGATCGTAGCCATATAAACGGCCAATCTCTTCCAGCAAGTCCACTTCAATAGTGATATCAAAACGATGACTTGGTACGGCAACAGACCAAACACCCTCACCTTGTGCTGTCAGTTGCAAACCTAGCGGGGTCAGCAGTGACTCGATCTCAGCATCGCTCAGACTTAAACCAAACATTTGCTTAACGCGCTCTGCACGTAAAGTGATTGGCTCGACTTTTGGCAAATACTGCGCATCTTCAGTGACCACCACAGGACCTGCGTTACCACCCACAATGCTCAGCAGTAACTCAGTGGCACGCTCAATCGCTTGCGCCGGTAACTGCCAATCCACGCCGCGCTCAAAGCGGTGCGAAGCGTCGGTATGCAAACCATAAGAACGCGCCTTACCCGCAATGGCAACTGGCTCAAAGAAGGCACTTTCCAGGAAGATATCTGTAGTTTTACCAACTTCTACACCACTGTTTTCGCCACCCATGACACCAGCAATGGCTAATGCGCGCTCTTGGTCAGCAATCACCAAGGTATTGGCTTTCAGCTTGATTTCTTGACCATCAAGCAAAGTAATCTGCTCGTTGTCCTGCGCCATACGTACGCAAATACCACCTTTGATTTGTGCTAAATCAAAAGCGTGCAGCGGTTGACCCAACTCGATCATCACATAGTTAGTGACGTCAACTACAGGATCAATACTGCGAATATCACTGCGCTGTAAACGTTCAACCATCCATGCGGGTGTGGCTTGGCTTAAATCAACACCTTTAATCACACGACCCACGTAGCGTGGACAGGCCTCGCTCGCTCGCAACTCAACCTTAACGGTTTCATTATGGCTGGCTGGTACTGCAGTAATCGCGGGTAATTGCACAGGGACGTTATATAACGCACCCACTTCCCGCGCTAACCCCTGCAAAGACAAGCAGTCACCACGGTTCGGCGTGAGGTCGACTTCAATGCACACATCATTGAGGTTTAACGCTTCACGCACACATTGACCGACCACAACATCCGCAGGCAACTCTAACAAACCATCGTTTTCTTCGCTGATTTGTAATTCGCTTGCCGAACACAGCATGCCAAATGACTCGACACCGCGCAGCTTAGCTTTTTTGATTTTAAAGTCGCCCGGCAATACAGCACCGACACGAGCAAAAGGAATTTTGATACCCACGCGCGCATTGGGTGCGCCACAAACGATTTGTACCGTTTGCTCGCCATCACTTACCTGACACACGCGTAACTTATCGGCATCTGGGTGCTGCTCAGCGCTTAATATTTCGCCAACCACTACACCGCTAAACTCACCAGCAACAGGTGCAACCCCGTCAACTTCGAGACCGGCCATCGACAAACGCGCCACCAGCTCATCACGCGATGCTTGCGGGTTAACTAAACTGCGTAACCATTGTTCACTAAAATTCATGCTGCTCTCCTAAACTCTAAAGGGTATCGACCTAGCGAAACTGCGATAAAAAACGTAGGTCGTTATCGAAGAACAGACGCAAATCATTGACGCCATAACGCAACATAGCCAAGCGCTCAACACCCATACCAAAGGCAAAGCCTTGGAATTCTTCCGGATCAATACCTGACATGCGCAGCACATTCGGATGCACCATGCCGCAGCCCATTACTTCTAACCAGCCGGTTTGTTTACACACACGGCAACCCTCACCATTACACATCACGCACTGCATATCGACTTCAGCGGATGGCTCGGTGAAAGGGAAAAATGATGGACGAAAACGCACGCCAAGGTCTTTTTCAAAGAACACCCGCAGGAACTCTTCAATCGTGCCTTTCAAATCAGCAAAACTGATGTCTTGATCAATCAACAAACCTTCCACTTGGTGGAACATTGGCGAGTGGGTGATATCAGAATCACAACGGTACACACGACCTGGGCAGACAATACGAATTGGCGGACGCTGTGCTTCCATGGTGCGTACCTGTACCGGAGAGGTATGGGTGCGCAGCAACATATTGGCATTAAAGTAAAAAGTGTCGTGCATGGCACGCGCTGGGTGATGGCCTGGAATATTCAAGGCTTCAAAGTTGTGATAATCATCTTCAACTTCAGGACCTTCAGCAATACCATAGCCAATCTTGGTAAAGAACTGCTCAATGCGCTCAAGCGTACGAGTCACCGGGTGCAAACCACCGCTTTGCTGGCCGCGACCGGCTAAAGTGACATCAATGGTTTCAGCAGCCAATTTAGCAGCTAATGCCAAACCGTCTAAGTGCTGCTTACGTGCATTGAGTGCGTCTTGCACTTTTTCTTTAGCCGCATTAATTAAAGCGCCTGCTTGTGGACGCTCTTCAGCAGACAACTTACCCAGCTGCTTCATCTGCAGAGTCAATTCACCTTTTTTACCAAGATAGTGAACGCGTAACTGCTCTACTGCTTGCGAATCTTCACTGTCGGCAACGGCAGTTAAAGCCTGCGCAACCAGCGCATCAAGATTATCCATACATTACTCCAGAGGACCTTGCAAAACACAGCGCACGTGCTTTGCAAGGTGCTCTTACTATGACTTTTAAAAAATAGGGTTTCTATACGAAATAAGGGAAGAGCCTAAGCCCTTCCCTTATCAAAACCGCATGTCGCAATGTTTTAAAACTTAGGCCAAAGAGGACTTAGCTTGTTCAACAATTGCAGCAAATGCTGCTTTTTCGTTTACTGCTAAGTCAGCCAGTACTTTACGGTCGATTTCGATTGAAGCTTTTTTCAAGCCAGCAATGAAACGGCTGTAAGACAAACCATTGATACGTGCACCAGCATTGATACGTGCAATCCACAGAGCGCGGAATTGACGTTTACGCTGACGACGGTCACGGTACGCGTACTGACCAGCCTTAATAACCGCTTGCTTAGCAACACGGAATACGCGTGAGCGTGCGCCGTAATAACCTTTAGCAAGTTTTAAGATTTTCTTGTGACGACTACGGGCTACAACACCACGTTTTACACGAGCCATAAAATTTTACCTTTATTTATCCAGACCTAAATTAACGAACACGCAACATGCGTTCAACGCGAGCAACATCACTTGGGTGCATCAAAGATGTCCCGCGCAGTTGACGCTTACGCTTAGTTGTCATTTTGGTCAAGATGTGACTCTTGAAAGCGTGCTTATGTTTAAAACCGTTTGCTGTCGCTTTAAAGCGCTTTTTAGCGCCACTTTTCGTTTTCATCTTTGGCATGTTGAATACTCCGCATTCAGATTGATACGCATAACCTTAAGGCCTGCCTGTGCCCTAGGGGGTTATTTTTTCTTTTTGGGGGCGAGGACCATTATCAGCTGGCGTCCTTCCATCTTAGGATGCTGTTCAACGGTGCCGTATTCAGCCAGGTCAGCTTCAACCCGCTTCAACAACTCCATTCCCAACTCCTGGTGGGCCATCTCTCGGCCGCGGAATCGCAATGAAACCTTGGCTTTATCCCCATCTTCTAGGAAACGTATCAGGTTGCGTAGTTTTACCTGATAATCCCCGTCTTCCGTCCCTGGTCGAAACTTAATTTCTTTAATTTGCACTTGCTTCTGATTTTTACGAGCAGCCGCGACCTGTTTCTTTTTCTCAAACAAGTGCTTACCGTAGTCCATGATGCGACATACAGGCGGCAACGCGTCCGCAGAAATTTCAACCAAGTCCAGCTTTGCTTCATCAGCAGCTGCTAGAGCCTCATCAATCGAGACGACCCCGATCTGCTCGCCTTCCGCACCAATCAGGCGCACTTCGCGGGCTGTGATGTTCTCATTAATGGGTGCCTTAGGGGCAGCTCGTCTGTCTTGTCTCATATCTCGCTTGATAATTATCACTCCAAATCTTGGCGACCACGCCGGGAAATCGCAGTATTTAATAATTCGCTGAACTGATCGACGGACATACTTCCAAGATCTTCACCGCCGCGTGTTCGTACTGCAATAGTTTGTGTCTCAACTTCCCTATCGCCAATGACTAGCAAATAAGGAACCTTGAGCAAAGTATGCTCACGGATTTTAAAGCCGATCTTCTCGTTTCTCAAGTCGCTTGTGACTCTAAATCCACTTTCTAGCAACTTTTTTTCAACTTTCTGTGCAAAAGGACCTTGTTTCTCACTAATATTCATAATTGTCGCTTGTGTCGGTGCTAACCAAGCTGGAAATGCACCTTCATAATGCTCAATCAAAATACCAATAAAACGCTCAAATGAACCTAAAATTGCACGGTGCAACATCACTGGATGTTTACGGCCGTTATCCTCACTGACGTATTCAGCGTCTAAACGTACCGGCAAGTTAAAGTCGAGCTGCAAGGTACCACACTGCCAAACACGACCTAAACAGTCACGCAGGGAAAACTCAATCTTCGGACCGTAGAATGCACCTTCACCGGGCTGCAACTCATACTTTAAAGCAGCAGAGTCTAAGGCATCAGCAAGGGCTTTCTCAGCCAAGTCCCACTGCTCGTCAGAACCGACACGCTGCTCTGGACGTGTTGACAACTTCAATTCAATTTCATCAAAACCAAAGTCAGCATATACTTTTTGTGTTAATCGAATAAAGTTAGCTGATTCTTCTTGCATCTGTTCTTCAGTACAGAAAATATGCGCATCGTCTTGAACGAATCCACGCACACGCATTATACCATGCAATGCACCCGACGGCTCATTACGGTGACAGGCACCAAACTCTGCTAAACGCAACGGCAGCTCACGGTAGCTCTTTAAACCCTGATTATACACTTGCACGTGGCAAGGGCAGTTCATGGGTTTAATCGCATAATCACGCGACTCAGACTCAGTGACAAACATATTGTCTGCGTAGTTGGTCCAATGACCTGACTTCTCCCAGAGAATACGGTCAACCACTTGCGGCGTTTTGATTTCTAAATAGCCGTTTTCACGCTGCACTTTACGCATATATTGCTCAAGCACTTGGTATAACGTCCAACCATTGGGGTGCCAGAACACCATACCAGGCGCTTCTTCTTGCATATGAAATAAATCTAAACGCTTACCGAGTTTACGGTGATCACGCTTTTCAGCTTCTTCAATACGCTTAATATAAGCACTGAGCTGTTTTTTATCCGCCCACGCCGTACCATAAATACGCTGCAACTGCTCATTCTTAGAGTCGCCACGCCAGTACGCACCAGAGAAACGAGTCAATTTAAACGACTTTAAGAAACGCGTATTAGGCACGTGCGGCCCACGGCACATATCCACGTATTCTTGGTGAAAATACAGGCCCATTTCTGTTTCATCGGGCATATCTTCAATCAAACGTAACTTATAGTCCTCACCACGCTCAGTGAAAATCTCGATCACTTCAGCACGTGGCGTCAGCTTTTTAATCACATCGTAATCTTGATTGATCAGCTCATTCATGCGCTTTTCAATCGCTTGCATATCATCAGGCGTAAACGGGCGCGCAATCGCTATGTCGTAATAGAAGCCTTCATCAATCACCGGACCGATGACCATTTTCGCTTCTGGAAACAACTGCTTAACCGCATGACCGACCAAGTGCGCGCACGAGTGACGGATAATCTCAACGCCTTCGGGGTCTTTGGGGGTAATAATCGACAACGTAGCATCGCTGCTGATTAAGTCGGTAGCATCCAACAAACGACCATTAACGCGACCGGCAACCGTTGCTTTTGCAAGGCCTGCGCCGATGGATTGGGCGACGTCTAAAATAGAAACAGGATGATCAAATGTACGCTGACTGCCGTCAGGAAGAGTAATTACGGGCATGGCGCCTCCTCTGCCTAGTGGTGACCCCTACAACAGGTCACATGGGTTGGGATGAGCCAGTAAGAGCGATTAATATTGAGGCTCACCTGCCATACAACGGCAGAAGGTTTAACCCGCCTCTAACAACCGGATTCACTGGAAGATTGCAGCTAATATAACTGCTAAAAACACAAAAGGCCGCACGAGGCGACCTTCTGTTAAATTTGGTAGGCACAATTGGATTCGAACCAACGACCCCCACCATGTCAAGGTGGTGCTCTAACCAACTGAGCTATGTGCCTGCAATGGCCGCGTATTCTACGGCCATATTATTTTTTGTCAAACACTTTCGCGCATTTAAAGGCATTCAAGCTCAATCACGGGATCAAACGCACATCACTTTGTACTATTGCAGCCTGCTCAGTAATGACCTGCGGCACACCCTCGCCTGCAGCTACAACATCACGCACCTGCTCCCAATCAAGCTGTAAACCTTGCAAATCATCGCGCTTGAGCATTTCATTCACCACTGCAGCATGCTTATCAACAATCGAGGTTTCACCCTCGTTATTCAGCGGCTCATGCGCTTCAAGGTACAATTGTCCTTGAGCAAAACCAAACTTATACGGCTCGTTAATAATACGCACCTTAGCACCCACAGGGACCAACTCAGCCAACTCTAAAACGTTATGGTTGAGCATACGAAAGCAGCCATGACTGACACGCATGCCAATACCAAATTTCTTATTAGAGCCATGAATTAAATATCCCGGCAAACCCAGTGTCAACTTATAAGGCCCCAGCGGATTATCCGGACCAGGCGGCACATAGGCGGGCAATGGATCGCCTGCCTCAGCATGTTCACGCAAAATAGACTGCGGTGGCGTCCAGCCTGGATTGGGTGTTTTAACCGTAATTGAAGTATTGCTGATCGGTGAATCCCAGCCTTCACGTCCAATACCTAAAGGATAGGTGTACACCACAGCTTTATCTTTAGGGTAATAATACAGGCGATACTCAGCCAGATTAATCACCACTCCTTCGCGCGGACCCGGAGGCAAAATATAACGTTTAGGCAAAACAATCTCAGTGCCTTCACCTGGCAGCCACGCATCAACACCTGGGTTGGCGGCAACCATTTCCAAATAACCTAAGTCGTGAGTTTTCCCCAAATCAGCAAAGGTGTCTTCATAACGCGCCTGAATCACTTCAATCGCACCGACTACATCATCACCGGCCGGTGGTAATGGCAATTCAATAGCAGTCGCAAGGGGTGCAAAAAACAGCACACTTAGACTGCACATACGCAAAGACTTCAGCGCTAGCATGTTTAATAACATCACAATAACCCTAAGGGACAAGTTTGAATAACAGTGGTATAGCACGGTATGCGCAAGACTTATGCGAAGCGCCAGCCTGGTTTAGTTTGCTTGCGCTGCGCCTGAATCACTTCGCGACATTGTGGGCAGAATTGTTTAGCACGCAACAGCTTACGCTCTAAAGTATGCCAATGTGGCTGCGCTGGTAACAGGCTACCACACAAGGTACGGTCAGCCTGACTCCCCAACTCTAACTGACGACTGACAGCATGCACGTATTCTTTTTGACAGGCGAACAGATCCAGTTGCTCATCTGGCAAAATAATCTGATATGCATGTAAAGACCACATTAAACGCGCCATATAGAGCCTCTAAAATCGCGCGCTACATTAGCCCAAAGTCGCCCACTATAACAGTGCACAGCAAAAATATTATTCAGCACCAGGTCATACCCCAAAATGGGGCTAAGGCAATATCGGCTCAAGTCCTTGCCAAGCATTCTCTAAAAGTTGTGCTTGCGCTGCTTGCGTCGGATGCACACCATCGGTCTGCATCATACCATCAACACCGCCCACCCCTTCCAAGAAAAAATCCACCAACGCCACCTGCTCTTGCTGAGCAATATTCTGATACACATTATAAAAGCCTTCGGTATAGCGTCGACCATAATTACCTGGCAAACGCATACCCAGCAGCAACACCTGCGCATCACTGTGCTGAGCTTTTTGCACCATAGTGGTGAGATTAACTGCCATATGCTTGAGTGACAGCCCACGCAAGCCGTCATTACCACCTAACTCTATAATCACGTACTCAGGCTTGTGTTGCGCCAACAAATCAGGAAAACGTGCTAAACCACCAGCGGTGGTATCACCACTGATTGAAGCGTTGACCACCTGCAAATCATACTTTTGCTCTTGCAAACGTTGCTGCAACAAAGCCACCCAACCCTGTTGTGTTTCCAGTCCAAAGGCAGCACTGATACTATCCCCTACCACCAACACAGTTGCAGCTTGTACCTGAGCCGTTACGCACAGCACTACCAAACCTATCGTTGCTATCCATTGACGCATTGGAACCCTCATGATTAACAGTATTCTTCGCGCCCAGAACCTTAGCCAAAAGGTACCTTCAACAGAAGGCCAACTGACGATCCTAGATGATGTCTGCCTTGAATTACAGCAAGGCGACTCACTGGCTATTATAGGCCGTTCCGGCTCAGGTAAATCGACTTTATTAGGCTTACTGGCTGGACTGGACTTACCCAGCAGCGGCGAAGTCATACTCGCAAACCATCATTTAAACACTTTAGATGAAGATCAGCGCGCCGCAGTACGCGCACAACATGTTGGCTTTGTTTTTCAGGCTTTTCTTTTACTCGACAGTTTAAATGCCTTAGAAAATGTGATGCTACCTTTAGAGCTTGCTGGCCACGCCAATCCACAACAACGCGCTACAGAACTTTTGATTCGCGTGGGCCTTGAGCAACGCTTACGCCACCCTGTCAACCTGCTCTCCGGTGGTGAACAACAGCGTGTGGCCTTAGCACGGGCCTTTGCTACGCAGCCAGACGTACTCTTTGCTGATGAACCTACCGGCAACCTCGACAGCCAAACCGGTGCTAGCATCAGTGATTTATTATTTGAAATGAATAAAGAATTGGGCACAACACTGGTACTGGTCACCCACGACGAAAAGCTTGCCGCGCGTTGCAAGCAACATTTACGCCTTGAAGCTGGGCGTCAGGTGGCACAGTTATGCGACTGACACTATGGGGTCTATTTAAACTCGCCAGTAAGCAACTGTTACGTGAGCGCCACACTTCAGAACTGCGCATTTTATTTTTTGCCTTGATGATTGCCGTGGCCAGCAGCAGCACCATTGGTCACTTTGCTGAACGTCTTCAAGGCGCTATGCAGCTGAGCGCCGGTGAGTTTCTGGCTGCAGACTTAGTTCTGTCCAGCAGTGAAGTACCGAGCCCTACACAAATTGCCCTAGTACACAGCGATGCTTTAAAAAGCTCACAAACCGTACAATTTGCCAGCATGCTCGCCACAGAAGATAATTTGGAATTGGCCAGCGTCAAAGCAGTGGATGATATGTATCCATTGCGCGGAGCCTTGCGCAGCCGTGAACAATTACAGAGTGCAGAAATCAGCGGCGGCCGTCCGCAACCGGGCGAAGTATGGCTGGATCTGGAAATGCTCACGCGCTTAGAGCTGCAAATCGGCGACAGCCTTGAGATTGGCTCAGCAACCTTTCAAGTCGCACGTATCCTGACCTATGAACCTGACCGCGCGGGTAATCTACTCAGCTTTACGCCACGTGCGATGATCAATATCGCCGACTTACCCGCAACCGATGTACTGCAACCTGGCAGCCGTGTCAGTTATCGCCAACTGTGGAGTGGTGATGCTCCGGCGTTAGCAATTTTGCGTGACAAATTACAAGACACTTTATTACCCCACCAGCGCATTGAAGATCTCAGCGATGGCAATCAACAAGTCAGCAGCGCCCTTGAGCGTGCCGCCAGTTATTTAAACCTTGCCAGTTTAGCCGCCATTTTATTGGCTGGTGTTGCCGTGGCGTTATCAGCCAACCGTTTTGCTCGCCAACGCTTTGATCAAGCTGCGTTAATGCGCTGCTTTGGCTTGTCACGTCGGCATACGGTATGGATTTTCTGTATGCAATTACTGCAGTTGGCCTTACTCGCCAGCTTACTTGGCACTCTGATTGGCTGGCTGACACAGTTTGTGTTGTTTGAGCTGTTAGCCGACTTACTCCCGGATGACGTACCTGCAGGCAGCTGGAAGCCTTTTATTGCAGGGATCACCACCAGCATCGTGATGTTAGCAGGCTTTGCCCTGCCACCCTTAATCGCTTTAGGGCGTATCGCTCCACTGCGCGTGCTGCGCCGCGACTTAATCCCAGCCGCACCAGCCACTTGGCTGTTGTATGGCATGGTGTTTATTGCACTGGGCGTTTTAATGTGGCAACTCAATCTGGATATGCGCTTGACCAGCGCCTTACTACTCGGCGGCGGCCTTGCTGCTGCCATACTGGGCACGGCATTATTTTTCGCCTTGAAAAGCATCCGTTTTTGGTTGGCCAAGCGCAGCTTAGCCTGGCGTTTAAGTCTGGGGCACTTATTGCGTTACCCGCTCAATAGCGTTGGCCAGATTATGGCTTTTGCGTTGATTTTATTATCGATGGCGTTAATTGTGTTGCTGCGCAGCGAACTGCTGGATAACTGGCAAGCCCAACTCCCAGACCAAGCGCCCAACCACTTCGCCATTAATATTCTACCCGCACAGCAACCTGCTTTTAGCGCTGCGCTGGAGCACATCAGCACAAATGCAGCACCACTTTACCCAGTGATTCTCGGGCGCTTAACGCAGATTAACAACCGGCCTGCCACAGAGCTGATTAACCCTAAAGCCAAGGTGATGCGCACCTTACAGCGTGACCTCAATCTCACTTGGACTGACACTTTACCTAAAGATAATGAAGTGATTGCGGGCGACTGGTGGCCCACTAACCCACCCAGCGACAGCGACTATAAGGTCTCGCTAGAAAGCGATCTGGCCAAAAAACTGGGCGTGACAATCGGTGATCAATTGACCTTTCATATTGGTGGCACGGATTACGTGGCGCATATCAGCAGCCTGCGCAGCGTGGACTGGAACAGTATGCAGCCCAACTTCTTTGTGATCTTTGATCCACAACAGATGGGCAACGTCGCGCATACCTACATGACCAGCTTTTACTTACCCGCTCAGGCCGAACAGCAGCGTATCGACTTATCCAAAACCTTCCCCAGCGTGAGTATTTTGCAAGTGGATGCGGTACTGCGTCAGTTGCGCGATATTTTAGCGCAGGTCACCTTAGCCATTGAGCTGATTCTCTTGTTTGTTTTAGCTGCGGGCGTCAGTGTTTTAATTGCAGGTTTACACAGCACTTTGACCGAGCGCATCCAACAAGGCGCTTTAATCCGCGCATTGGGTGCTTCGCGTAAACTGCTGGTGCAATCACAACGCAATGAGTTTGCCTTAATCGGTGCCTGCAGCGGTGTACTGGCGTGGCTGGGCTGTGAGATCAGCAGCTATATTTTATACCGCTTTGTGTTTGATTTAGCTTGGCAGCCACATGTGTGGTTAGTGGGCCTGCCTATTTTAGGCGCACTGCTGATTACCACCGTAGGCATGCTGGGTACGCGACAGGTACTCAATAGTAGTCCGCTGCAGATTTTGCGTGGCAACTAACCCATAATTCAGTCTTACAGTTTAGGAGGATCAATTGAGTCGTTATCGTCCACCCCGCGCACAGGGCACTCCCCTAATCACTCCCGCTGGTGAAGCGCGCATGCGTGCTGAGTTACATGAACTCTGGCACGTAAAACGCCCACAAGTCACACAGAGCGTCAGCGAAGCAGCAGCGCAAGGCGACCGATCTGAAAATGCTGAATACACCTACGGCAAGAAAATGTTACGAGAAATCGACAGTCGCGTACGCTTTTTAACTAAACGCTTAGAAAAGCTTAAAGTGATTGACCAGCGCCCAATAGATTTAGACAAAGTTTACTTTGCTGCTTGGGTAACCCTAGAGAACGAAGAAGGCGAGGAATCACGCTATCGTATTGTGGGCGCGGACGAACTGGACATGCACAAGCAATATATAAGTATTGACGCTCCGCTCGCTCGTGCTTTACTGGGTAAGTCACTCGATGCCGAAGTGGTGCTGCTGACACCTAGCGGTCAGCAACAGTTTTATATTACTGCTATTGAGTACGAGTAACATATAACGCAACACTGTAAGCCCGACACAAAAAAGCCACTGACTTATACATAATCAGCGGCTTTTTTACAGTGAGCTATACTGTTTATTTCCTTTGATCAACCACTAACGCATGTGTAGCGTCTGCAGCTGTTGCATCGATCACAACCGATAAACTACTCCACTGCGCATCCATCGCATTATCAGTATTGGACACACTGACTTGCAGTTTTAGCTGACCAACACTGGATAATTTTAACTGAGGTAACAAGGAGTCTGCATCAGTTAACACAATACGCGCAGGCAAATCTGCCACAGTTAAACGTTTAGCCGCCAGAGGCATGGGCGGGCCGTCTACTGCACGAGCAAACACATAGACTGTATCCGTCGCTGCAACCTGACCTGCAAGCTCATCACTGATAGCCACATCAATCGCTAATTGGTAATCAGTGTCGCTAGCAGCATCCATTGCCGGCGCCTGTTTTGCTACAGCAGACGACTGCGGATTATTGCCTAAACTGCTACGCGCACGCTCAATACCCGTTTCAATTGCCGCATAGGATGGATCTTTCGGATCGATGCTCTTGAGCAATCGTGTCCAAGCATCAATCGCATCTTGGAAACGCTCGCTTTCAAAGGCAGCAATACCCACTAAGCCTAAACTGGTCGCCTCATTAGGATCTTGACGTAACGCTTCATCCACTAAGTCTTGTAACTGCCCACTCCACTGGCTGCCATTGGCAAAGTAAAGCGCTTGGGCTAATTGCCCAAGTAAATCAGGCTGACGCCCCACCATTTCAATAGTTTTCTCATAGGCATTGGCGGCTTCTTTAGGACGCTGTTCACCCATATAAGTCCGTGCTAAGAAATACCAAGCATCCACCGAGTCCGGCTGTAGGCGTACAGTTTCTTCAAGGCGAGTGATCATTTCTTCAGCCGTTTTAGGCTGTTCTTTTAAGCTTAAGGTCAAAGCAACTTTATCACTCGAGCCCCAGTGAAAGTACAAGCCCAAACCCACTAGCGGCACTAACAAGGCGGCAATTAAAGGCAAGGCGCTGCCTAAGTTGGCACTCTGCTTGGGACGGCCCATATCCGTATCATCCAATAACTCACGGTCGGCCTCTAGGCGTCCTTCTGCTAATTGCTCAGCCGATAAAGCACCGTTTGCATGCTGTGCTTCAAGCTCAGCAATATGCTCTTCATACAACGCAATATTGAGTGCAGTGCGGTCTTCTTCGGTTTGATCCTTACGAATACGCAGAACCGGCACCAGCAATAACAGTAGCGCTAGCAACAGCAAGAGCACTGAGTAAATCCAAAACTGTGTCATAACGATGAAATATCCTACTTATATTGCTTAAGAATGTCTGACAAACGACTTTGCTCATCACCTGATAAGTGCTGCTCGGCCGCTGTGCGCTCATCACGACGGCGACGATAGACAATCAACGCAACCATTAAGAAACCAAAGACCAATAAACCCGCGGGGCCATACCACAGAATCATAGTGCGGCTATTCACCGGTGGCTTATAGCGCACAAAATCACCGTAACGATCCACTAAAAAACTAATGATTTGCTCATCGCTCTCGCCCTGTTCCAGCTTTTTAAAGATCTCATCACGCATATCCATAGCAATAGGCGAGTCTGAGTCAGCGATATTTTGGTTTTGGCACTTAGGGCAACGTAACTCTTCAACCAGCACACGATAACGAGCGCGCTCGGCTTGATTAGTAAAGTCATAGGTATCAATAGCAGCCTGAGCAGTGCCGAAACTGGCTAAGGTCAGAACTAAAGCGTAGAGAATGTGTTTCATTCGTTGAGTAACTCCTGATAAATCGGCGCTAATCTTTCACGCCAGACTTGTTTATCCACCACTCCAACAAACTTATGGCGCACGATACCTTTTTTATCGATCATAAAGGTCTCAGGCGCCCCATAAACCCCCAGATCAAAACCAAGCGTGCCTTTAGGGTCACTGATATTCAACTGATATGGATTGAGGAACTCATTCAGCCAACGCTGCGCTGCTGGTTTCTCATCTTTATAGTTAATACCGTGAATGACCACACCTTGCTTAGCTAAGTCATTGAGTACCGGATGCTCAACTTTGCAGGAAATACACCAGGTCGCCCAGACGTTAACTAAGGCTGGACGACCCAGCAAATCAGCGCGAGTAATAACTGTATCGCCCTCATCGACTGAGCCTGCGCTGAACTCTGGGAAAGGCTTACCAATCAGAGCTGAAGGCAATTCGCTAGGGTCATTATTGATCCCAAACATTGCCATAGCAGCAAACAGCCCCACACCCACCAGTACACCTATGGCTGCTAATAAACGTGTTCTAGACATGGGCTGTGTGTCCTTTGTTAGTGGTTAAGGCATCTTTTACTTTTTTGGTGACTTTGACCCGGTAACGTCGATCCATCGCTGACAGTACACCACCAAATACAGTTAAGAACCCACCTAACCAAATCCAACGCACATAAGGTTTGATATGCACACGAATTGCCCAAGCACCATTTTCCAGTGGTTCACCCATCGCCACATATAAGTCACGGGTAAAGCCTGCACTGATACCTGCTTCCGTCATAGGCATTTGCTGGACAACATACAAACGCTTTTCTGGGTGCAATAGCGCAATTTCACGCTCACCTTCAAAAATACGCACACTGCCCTTATCAGAAACATAGTTTGGACCTTTATAGTGCTGAGCACCTTCAAAGACAAAACGGTAACCGGCCATCTCTAAAGAGTCACCTGGCGCCATTTTTAGGTCGCGCTCATCGCTGTACTGGCTGACCAACACCACACCAACAGCCATCAACACCATACCTAAGTGGCCCAACTGCATGCCCCAGTAGCTACGGGTCAGTGAACGCATACCACGCAATAAGCCTTTGTGACGCGTTTTATCCATAATGTCGCGCAGACTCGCCAACAAGACCCAGGCACACAAGAAGAACAGACCCAAGACTGCGATATTAAAATCACGGTACAACAGGCTGCCCACTCCGGCGATTACCGCACTAGCGACCAAGATAGGTGCAATCATTTTGATCAGCCATTGCGTAGGCGTGTTTTTCCAGCGCGTCAGTACACCGACCCCCATGGCTAACATCAAAATACCCATTAAAGGTACAAACAACGCATTAAAGTATGGAGGGCCAACCGACAGTTTTGCACCGGTTAATGAGTCCAAGACCAATGGATACAAAGTGCCCAACAAGACCATTGCGGTCGCCACGACCAGAATAATATTGTTGATTAACAACAAGGTTTCTTTCGACCAGAAGGTAAAGCCAACCTTACTTTTAACCCCTGGAGCACGCAGCACAAAGAGTGTCAGTGACGCCCCCACTACCACCAACAAGAATACTAAAATAAAGACACCGCGCTCAGGGTCAGCGGCAAACGCATGCACAGAGGTCAATACGCCTGAACGCACCAAGAAGGTACCCAGCAAGCTGAGTGAGAAAGCCGCAATAGCAAGTAGCACTGTCCAGTTTTTAAACACGCCACGCTTTTCTGTCACCGCCAATGAGTGAATCAAAGCGGTACCCAGTAACCAAGGCATAAAGGATGCGTTTTCCACTGGATCCCAGAACCACCAGCCGCCCCAACCCAGTTCGTAGTAAGCCCACCACGAACCCAGCGCAATACCAGCACCGAGAAACGCCCAAGCAATCAGCGTCCACGGGCGCGACCAGCGTGCCCATGCCGCATCCAACTTACCACCGAGCAATGCCGCAATGGCAAAGGCAAAGGCTACCGAGAAACCTACGTAACCCATATAAAGCATCGGCGGGTGTACGATCAAACCAAAGTCTTGCAGCAATGGGTTAAGGTCACGCCCGTCCATCGGCATTTGCGGTAATAAACGCACAAAAGGATTGGATGTCTCAATCAGAAAGAGCAAAAATCCGATACTGATCATGCCCATTACCGCCAAGACACGCGCCAGCATTTCCTCAGGTAATTGACGCGAGAAAATCGCTACTGCAAAAGTCCAACCGGCCAGAATCAAAGCCCATAACAACAAAGAGCCTTCATGGGCTCCCCACACCGCACTGAACTTATAAAACCAAGGCAGCGCGCTGTTGGAGTTCGATGCCGTGTAAGCCACCGAAAAGTCATCGGTCATAAAGGACCAGGTCAGACACAGGAAGGCAATCAATAAGAAGAAAAACTGCCCCCAAGCAGCAGGTTGCCCTAGGCTCATCCACTTATGATCGCCACGCCACGCGCCGACTAACGGAAAAAACGACTGCACCACAGCAAAGCATAACGCTAGGATCATTGCTAACTGACCCAACTCCGGCACATACAACGCCGCATCGCTCATTTTTTTGATTCCTTTTGACTATCTTCATAGTGTTTTAGCATGCCGGTTTTCTCTAGGGCACTGCTCACTTCTGGCGGCATATAGTTTTCATCATGCTTGGCCAGAATTTCATCAGCGATTAATACGCCAGCATCATTTAAACGCCCCATAGCTACGATCCCCTGACCTTCGCGAAACAAGTCGGGCAAAATACCGCGGTACTGAATACCTGTATCCGCATCACCATCAGTCACGATGAAGTCCACCGTCAGAGAGTCTTCGCTACGCGTGAGTGACCCTTCTTTGACTAAACCACCGGCACGAATACGCGCACCTTGCGGTGCTTCACCATTGGCAATTTGTGTCGGGGTATAAAACAAGTTGATGTTTTGCTGCAGCGCCGTTAAGCCAAGACCTACGGTTGCAGCGACGCCTAATAAAATAGCGCCAATAATAATTAAGCGTTTTTTACGTACTGGATTCACTGTTGAGCCTCCCGACGCAAACGACGCGCCTCATCTTTAAAATAACGTTGGCGGGCTAATAAGGGCAGCACCACATTCAACACTAAAATTGCACAACTCACACCATAGGCAGACCACACATACACTCCGTGATTGCCCATGGCTAAAAACTCAGAAAACGAATTAAAACTCATACACCTCTCCCGATTTTTCGTGCGATTTCAGCTTGCGCCCAACGGGTACGCGACTCACGCCGTAATACTTCTGTACGCATGCGCATCAGTAAGACAGCTGCAAAAAAGCAATAAAAACCAATGGTCATAATCAGTAACGGCAACCACATTTCCATCGGCATTGCTGGCTTTTCCGTAATGGTAAAGGTTGCCGGCTGATGCAATGTGTTCCACCAGTCTACCGAGTACTTAATGATGGGAATATTAACGACACCGACAATCGCTAAGATGGCACAGGCTTTAGCTGCACTATCACGGTTACTAATGGCATGCCCTAGTGCGATGATGCCAAAGTATAAAAACAACAAAATCAACATCGCAGTTAAACGCGCGTCCCAGACCCACCAAGCACCCCAAGTTGGCTTGCCCCACACGGCACCGGTAAAGAGTGCAATCACCGTCATCCACGCACCAATTGGGGCCGCCTGCTGCACAGCTACGTCAGCAATTTTCATTTTCCATACCAGGCCAACAACTCCTGCTACCGCGAGCGAAATATAAGTGGACTGCGCTAAGAAAGCCGCGGGAACATGAATATAAATAATACGAAAGCTATTGCCCTGCTGGTAATCAGGTGGAGCATACGCTAGACCCAACACCGCACCGAGCAACATTAATACAGCTGCACTGATGCTGAGCCAAGGTAACCAGCGGCCACTTATTTCATAAAACCACTTGGGCGAGCCCAGCTTGTGAAACCACGTCCAATTCATCGAGATACTCACAGTTATTCAATATCAGTTGTGCAATCTATGATCGCATTATTTTATATATACAATGTCTGAGCGCACAGTCATACGGTTCTTACGACCCTATTCACCCACACTAATGCGCAAGCCCGCAGCAATCGCAAAAGGCGCTAAAGTTAAAGTCAACATCGCTAAAGCTGCCATCCACAACAAATAACCTGCCGTAGGTAAACCTTGCAAAGACGCTTGAATCACACCACTGCCTAAAATCAGCACGGGAATGTATAACGGTAGAATCAACAATGCCAATAATATTCCACCGCGCTTCAGGCCTACGGTTAATGCAGCACCCACAGCACCGAGTAAACTTAAAACAGGCGTACCCAACAATAACGAGAACAACAAGGTCGCAATACGATCAGCCGGCAAACCCAACATCAACGCCAATAACGGTGACAGCAGTACTAAGGCTAAACCACAGTACAACCAATGCGCGAGCACCTTAGCAAGAACCAAGACCACAAGCGGATGCGGCGAAACGACCCACTGCTCCAGTGAACCGTCTTCAAAATCACTGCGAAAAAGGCCATCAAGCGATAGCAGCACCGCTAATAAAGCCGCCACCCATAACAATCCTGGTGACAAGGTTTGCAATAGCTGCGACTCCGGCCCCACGGCCAATGGAAACAATGCAATGACAATGGCAAAAAACACCAAGGGATTCACCAACTCAGCAGGACGGCGAAACATCAAGCGTGTTTCACGCACTAACATCAAAACAAAGACATGACTCATGGTGCAATCTGCCCCAAATCCAACTCTCGAAAGGTTGCTGGCGTATTTTGTAAAGCGTGATGCGTGGTTAAAATAACAATACCGCCATTGCCACAATGCTGCGCTAAATGTTGCTCCAGCTGCGTCACCGCTTGTTTATCCAGCGCAGTAAAAGGCTCATCCAAAATCCATAAGGGCGGCGCATCTAAATATAAACGCGCTAAAGCAACACGGCGTTGCTGCCCAGCAGACAAGCTATGACAGGGCACATCTTCAAAACCTGCTAAACCGACTGCAGCTAAAGCCTGCCAAATCTGTTGGCGTGTTGCACTGTGATGCAAGGCGGATAACCAAGTCAGATTTTCTTCAGCAGTCAGCAAGCCTTTAATACCTGCGGCATGGCCCAGCCACAGTAAATTAGACGTTAACACCTGGCGTTGGCGCTGAATATTGGCACCTTTAATCAGCACCTCACCCGCGGTTGGCTGCATCAAACCTGCCATTAAACGCAATAGACTGGTTTTCCCGCTACCATTAGGACCACTGACTTGCAGCATATCGCTGGGCTTAACACTGATATTTAAATGTTCAAATAGCAGACGCCAATCGCGCTCACAGGCCAAATCAACAGTTTCAAGATAAGCATCAGACACAAACAGGTCGCCTTGCGAAAAAGTTTCAAGTCGGTTTGACAGAGCAGCTATACTGCCCTGCAGCGACTCCAAATAAGCCGCGATTATACACGGCTGCGCCCTGCGCGCGGCAGGCATTTACAAAGCATTTACAGTAGGTTGCAATCGAAATGGCCAGTGAAATACCTTCAGCACGCCCTTCCCCTAGCATCCCTAATGTGCAACGCGCAGCTACACCTGCGGTCAATTCCATTTTACAGTTGCAGGGCAGTCTACCTTCACAACTGAATATTGGCGACTCTGCTCAGGCTCAAGTTTTAGCATTACGCGAAACTCAGCAAGCTTTTCAAGTACTGTTACGCCTCTCTCTGAGTGACGGCCAGCAACGTACCGTGGAAGTACAAAGCAGTCAGCCACTGGTTGCCGGCAATGTATTAAAAGTGACCGCCCTGTCCGCACAACAACTAGCATTTAGCTTAGTCCCAGCCAGCACTGGCGCAATCGCAACACGCATTGACACCGCTGTACTCACACCTGGCACTTTACTTGAGGGCAAAGTCACACACGTCGAACCCAACCCGCAAGGCGGCTTTAAAGTTGTGGTCAGCGTGACCAACAATGCTTTAGCCGGCCAGCAACTGCAGATCGATAGTCCAAAATCTCTACCTTTAAACAGTGTTTTTACCGCGCGGATTGATGGCGCGCAACAGTTAACTTTTCAGCCGCTCAATACACGCCTTGAGCCACTGGCCATCAACCAAGAATTGCAAAAACAATTCGGCCAACAAGGCTCGCTCAATCAACTGTTTAAAGGCTTAGATACTGTATCGCCACAGAGCATTTCGCCTGAAGCACAAAAAGCTATCACCCAGTTACTGGGCGGCTTACCTGAAATAACTACTTTAATGGACCCTAAGAAACTCGCTCAAAGCCTAATCAACAGTGGTGCTCAGCTAGAAAACAAACTGCTGAGTGGTGCCTTTGAGCATGCAAGCCAAGACATGAAAGCCAACCTGCTGCGTTTGATTGCGCAACTGGCGCCCATGTTACCCAGTAGCAACCCTACTCTTGCCGCATCGCAAAGCGCGCTGTTATCACAGGCTTTACCAGGGCTTTTACGTGATCAATTGTTGGGCAATACCCAGACCCAGCTGCGCGAGCAAGCCATGCGCTTTCCACTGCCAGCACGCCTATTGCAATCATTAGACAACCCTAACGATTTAGGCTCATTACTCAAGCTTGCTGCTGCAGCGGTATCGCGACTGCAAACCCACCAACTTTCCAGCCTTGGACAAACACATACAACCCATGACGGCACCCAAGTTACAGTCTGGCAATTGGAGGTCCCCACTCGCGACCAACACCATATCGTGCCGCTGCAGATTAAATTTCAACACGAAGAGCCCACGCATAAAAAGTCAGACGAGCCTGTGGTGCCACTGTGGAAAATCGATTTAAGCTTTGATTTGGAGCCGCTCGGGCCTTTGCATATTCAAGCCAGCTTGCAAGGTACCAGTATTTCCAGTCAACTCTGGGCACAACAGGGTGCCACTGCCGAACTGATCGAACATGAGCTCAGTCATCTACGTGATCGCTTGCTGGGTATTGGTTTAACGGTAAAAGATTTAAGCTGCCATCAAGGCTCACCACCACAAGGTGAAAAAACCACCCTACAACAACGCTGGATTGATGACTTAGCATGAACAAACCCACTGAACGCCAAGCCATTGCGCTAAAATACGACGGCCAAAATGCGCCCAATGTCACGGCCAAAGGCAATGACGCTCTGGCTGAAGAAATCCTACAGATTGCTCGTGAAAATGACGTGCCCATTTATGAAAACGCCGATTTAGTACGCCTGCTAGCCCGCCTCGAACTCGGTGATGCAATCCCTGAGTCACTCTATCAAACCATTGCAGAAATCATTGCTTTTGCTTGGTACCTCAAAGGAAAAGCGCCTAAAGGCTTTTATAATCGTCACGATAGTAACCAGGCTCCTTTACAACTGTTGCAGTTGCCGCCCGATAAAAATACTTAGAAAAACACTTAAATAGCTGAAGCGAACACACCGGCAAAAGGCTGATGCCAGCGCGCTGAGTAATAGATACCCATGTAACAGATCAATGCCGCAAAATAAGCCAACCAGCGCAGCACAATTGCATACTGCACTCGAAACGCTAGAGCACCGAACAATACGTAACACAGCAGCAATACTAATTTTGCCTGCAACCAAGACGCAGCTAAAGGTGCAAAACTTAAGCTGGCTAATAACAGCAAGGCCGCCAATAACAAGCATGTATCAATCACATAGCTGAGGCGATTGAGCCTAAGTTGCAACAACGTACGCCTATAAACTAACAACCCCCACAATCCGCGCAGCATAAACAAGCAGCCACTGAGCAACGCCAAACTGATATGTACGTTTTTGATCAACCCATAATGCTCAGCCAACATAAGCCATCCTGATTTACAGACACAAAAAAGCCCCAATCAAGGGGCTTCTTTATTCACAGGCCTTAGGCCTTTAGATGGTGCGGACAGAGAGACTCGAACTCTCACACCTCGCGGCGCCAGAACCTAAATCTGGTGTGTCTACCAATTCCACCACGTCCGCTTTGTAACTCACGCTTAATGCTTTACAAGCACTAAGTTTTCCAAATATGGGGTGGACGATGGGTCTCGAACCCACGACACCGGGAATCACAATCCCGTGCTCTACCAACTGAGCTACGCCCACCATATTACGATGCACATCATACATGTAACTTTCTTCACTTACCAGCTTCGCCTCAATGGCGCGCCCGGCAGGATTCGAACCTGCGACCACCCGCTTAGAAGGCGGGTGCTCTATCCGACTGAGCTACGGGCGCTTACAGTCACTACTCAATAATGAGCGTCTGACTCTAAGCTCGATGACTGTTCAATTTAACTTGTTCAGTTCTCGTATCAGCTTCAGGCTGTACTGGGTGAGCGGGGTGAATATTAAAGAGATACCCGAATGCTGTCAACCACTATTTGCAAAATAAGTGTAAAAGAATCAAATACATAGCAAGGCTCAATAAAATACTTCCTTTGCATCTTTGCCCGATGCGGTCGGTCGTGCGAGAATAGCTTCATCTTTTTTATTTAAATTAGTATGGCTCATTACCTCATGACAGCACAATTGATTGACGGCAAACAGATCGCCGCAGATATTCGTAAAGATATCGCCCAACAAGTACAAAACCGTCTAGACCAAGGTTTACGCGCACCGGGCTTAGCCGTTATTTTAGTGGGTAACGATCCAGCATCTGAAGTTTATGTTTCGCATAAACGCAAAGACTGCGAGCAAGTGGGCTTTAAATCACAAGCCTACGATTTACCAGCCAGCACCACACAAGATGAGCTGTTGGATTTAATCGACACTCTGAATGCTGATGCTACGGTCGATGGCATCTTGGTACAGCTCCCCCTACCTGCTCACCTTGATTCCTCTTTATTACTAGAACGCATCAATCCTTATAAAGACGTCGATGGTTTCCACCCTTATAACGTCGGCCGCTTAGCGCAACGTATGCCATTGCTACGCTCATGCACCCCTAAAGGTATCATGACGCTGCTTAAGCACACCGGTGTTGATCTACATGGTCTAGATGCAGTGATTGTCGGGGCATCCAATATTGTCGGTCGTCCTATGGCGCTGGAATTGCTGCTAGCAGGTTGCACCACCACTATCACCCACCGCTTTACTAAAAACCTAGAAGAGCATGTGCGTCGTGCCGACCTTCTAGTAGTCGGCGTGGGTATTCCCAACCTAGTCAAAGGGGAGTGGATTAAACCTGGCGCTATTGTGATTGACGTAGGCATCAACCGCCAAGCCGACGGCAAACTCGTGGGCGATGTAGGCTTTGCTGCCGCACTCGAACGCGCCGCATGGATCACCCCTGTGCCCGGCGGTGTTGGCCCGATGACACGCGCCGGCTTACTGGAAAATACTCTACAAGCCTGTGAGCACAACGAAAAGTAAAAATCACACACCAGCAACGCACAACCCACTGCTGCGTTGCTGGCACCGCAAAACTTTACTTATAGCATGTGCATCTAAGGTTTAGCCTCCAGTACGAAAACCCTGCCAAACTATACGTAGCGCAGTTACCGCACACCCTCTCCACACAGCCAACATTCCCTGACTTCTCGCTACAAACACTTCTTCAGCATAGCGTTAATTTTTTGTGCGCGCGGATCCATCAATACATTCGAGCCTAAGCTATTAGTGATAAAGGCCACACTGACCTCTCGCTCAGGATCAGCACAACCCAAGGTCCCTCCAGCACCTGGATGACCAAAAGTACGTGCACCTAAGGCATAACTTGCCGCTGGTTGCTCAGGCTGCTCCAACATGCAACCTAAACCAAAGCGGGTACTGGTGAGCAAAGTTAAGTCTGGCCCTAGGCTATGCTCTTGCAACATGGTGCTGAGCATTTCACTGTCGAGCAACTTATTTTGCAGCAACCCGGTATAGAAACCCGCCAAGCCGCGCGCAGTACCGTGCATATTGGCTGCTGGCTGCTGCATTTGTCGCCACTCTAATTTATTGGTGCTGGTCATCATCGAAGGTGGGTTAGCAAAGGCTTTCGCTGACATACCTTGCGGGGCTTTCCCCATCGCGTGCATTAAGCGCAACGCTGCTGGATCGGTGAGCGCTCCCTTCATGCGCATCACATCGCCCACCAAGGGCAACTCGTGCTCACTTAAACCTAGGTATAACTCAAGCTGCAATGGCCTAGTAATGCGCTGCGCTATTGCAGTGCCGGGTTCACAGCCATCCATACGACGAATTAACTCGCCAACTAACCAACCGTAAGTCATGGGCGCATAGCCGTGCGCACTGCCCGGCGTCCACCAGGGTGCAGTGTTTTCTACCGCTGCAATCATCCGCTGCCAATCATACAAAGCTTCAGGTACCAGCGGCTCAAATACTGCCGGCAAACCAGCGCGATGGCTCAACACCTGTCGCACAGTGATCTGCTGCTGACCTGGCACGACCAATTCAGGCCAATACTCCGCCAGCGGCGCATCCAACTGCAAGCGCCCTTCAGTAACCAACTGCAATAACACCACTGCCGAGACAGGCTTACCACTGGAAAAAATATTGATTAAGGTATCGCGCTGCCAAAGTTGCTCGCCATGACGGTCAAGCACCCCGCCCCATACATCAAGTACGGTCTCACCAGCAATTTGCACACACAAGGCTGCCCCACGCTGCTCAGGCTGTTCAAGAATCTGCGTAAACACATCCAGCACATCACCAAATGCGCTATCACTGCTGCCATCAAGATGCATACTGTGCTCCAACTATCACTATTAAAACTTAATCAATTTCACGCCGAAACGGCGGCAAAGAATTTAAAATAGCCTTGCCGTAACGCTGGGTGACTAAACGACGATCCAACAAGGTCACACTGCCGGTGTCTTGCTCATTACGTAATAAACGCCCGCAGGCCTGAATCAAGCGCAACGAAGCATCCGGCACGGCAATTTCCATAAAAGGATTACCACCGCGCGCTTCAATCCACTCGGATAAAGCTGCCTCAACCGGATCATCAGGCACCGCAAAAGGGATTTTTGCAATCACCACATGTTGGCAATAGGCACCGGGCAAGTCGATACCCTCGGCAAAACTAGCTAAACCAAAGAGCACACTGATTTCACCTTTATCGATCTGCGCCTTATGTTTAGCCAAGGTTTCTTGACGCGACAAACTGCCTTGAATCAACACGCGTTTACGCCACTCACGCTCCACTGCTTCAAATACGTCCTGCATTTGCCTGCGCGAAGAAAACAGCACTAAACCACCCTGCGCACCCTCAAGAATCCCAGGTAGATCACGTACAATGGCTTGCGTATGCGCATCGGCATCACGCGGATCGGCACGCAAATCAGGCACACGCAAAACCCCCGCTTCAGCATATTTAAACGGACTGGGCACCACAGCTTTTTTCGCATCGAAGGGCAAACCTGCACGCATATTAAAGCGATCAAACTTACCTAGCGCAGTTAAGGTGGCAGAAGTCACCAAAGCACCATGCGCCACATTCCACAAATGACGACGCAAGGTTTCAGCCGCTAAAATCGGACTGGCATTCACTTCTATATCAAAAGCACCACCGCCATCTGCCAGCGACAACCAACGCGCCATCGGCGGACTTTTTTCTGGGTCTTCAGCGGTAAACGCGGTCCATAACTCTTGATTACCCTCAGAACGCGCCAGCAAGCTACCAAACAACGGATACCACTCTTCAGCTTGGTGACTCGGCACACCCAGTCCTGGCTCACCATCCATAGCTTTTTTCAACAAGTCTGCAACGCGCGTAAACACATCGGTCAGACGTATGAATTCTTTTTTAAGATCGCCACCTAACTCAGCCAACTCATTAGGAATCACACCACCAATGAAGCGGTAGCGGGGCTTATCATAACTATCAGGGTCAGTATTAGGACGAAACTCAGCAATTTGCTCACACAAGGTAAACATAAATTGCATTTGTGTACGCAAACCTTTGGCCAGCTCTGGAACAGGCTCTAACAAACGCCCAAAGTCACCTGGCAAAGGGTTCTGCGCCAACAAGCGGGTGAGGTTTTTTTCCACTTGCCCAAGCCAATCGGCCGTTGAACGTAAACGGGTGAAGTGCGCAAAGTGATTGATGGCTTTATCGGGTAAGTGATGGCCTTCGTCAAACACATAAATCGTTTCACGCGGATCAGGCAATACAGCACCACCGCCAAGCGCTAAATCAGCCAGCACCATATCGTGATTCGTCACAATCACGTCAACCTTAGTCATACCTTCGCGGGCTTTATAAAACGAGCACTGCTGGAAGTTAGCGCAATGGCGTCCTGTGCACTGCGTGTGATCAGTGGTTACACGTGACCAAGTCGTGTCTTCTAGCACTTGCGGCCAACTATCGCGATCACCATCCCAGCGATTACTGGCCAACTTATTGATCATCTCGGTAAAGAGCTTCTCACTGTCGCTGTCCACAGCAATATTAAAGCCTTCATCAGCGAAGAGTTGCGCGGTCGCTTGCTCAGCCTCTCCCTGCTGCGATAAGCCATCTAGTTTTGATAGACATAAATAGCGCCCACGCCCCTTGGCTAAGGTGTAAGTAAAACTCAAACCACTATTTTTAATAATATCGGGTAAATCTTTATCGACGATTTGCTCTTGCAAGGCCACAGTTGCAGTGGCAATCACTAAGCGTTTGCCCGCGGCACGCGCTGCCGGAATCGCAGCCAAACTGTAAGCCACAGTTTTCCCTGTTCCCGTACCCGCCTCAATCGCAACGACAGCAGGCTCACCTGCGCGCTTACCTTCGTCATCAACCTTAATATTGCCGAGGACTTTGGCCACTTCAGCAATCATCAAACGTTGGCCATAGCGCGCTTTAAGCCCTTTAGCCTCTAAAAAGCGTGTATACGCGCCTTGAATGGTGTTTTTTAATTCATCGCTGAGCATGCTTTATCCACTTTGTCGAACTGTACGTTTGTTCAGTACTCATTTATAAACGTATAATAGCCTGCTTAACGGTTTTCTGCTCTAGGGATTCATTATGCCTGCTATTTTACCCTGCCCGTGCAACCCTAACACCAGCTACTCACAATGCTGCGCGCCCTATCATGCAGGCCAACTACCTGATACTGCGCAAACCTTAATGCGAGCGCGCTACAGCGCCTATGTCAAACACAATATTGCCTTTATCCAAGCCACTACTTTAACTGCACAGCAAGAGCAGCTTGATCTTGAGAGTATTAGGCAATGGAGCACAGGCAGTGAATGGTTGGGCTTAGAAGTGCTAGATGAAACTCTAGCTCATGATCAACGCCACGCCACGGTCGAATTTATTGCGCACTGGCAAGACGTACAAGGGCCTGCACAGCATCAAGAAGTGTCGCTGTTTATTAAGCCGGCTGAACAATGGTTTTTTTACGATCCCAATGTGCCGCTGCGTGCAGAACGCAATGCGCCCTGCCCTTGCGCGAGTGGTTTAAAGTATAAAAAATGTTGCGCACCTTACTTTTAACCCATTTTAATCATGCGCCTTCTCAGTCATCCTCGAGTAAAGCCAAATGAGATATATCGGGTAATGGTTGCGGCCTCGATGGCGGCAATTGCCCCATATCGCTGCCTACTGGCGCTAAAGTTAAATCGGAAAAATCAAACTGCGGCGCGGCAACCTCAACGCTAGCCGGCTGTAAATCAACACCCACAGGCGCCAAACCAAAATCCAACGCCTGCACATGACTAAATGCAGCCATGTATTGATCACGCGCCTTAACCTGCAAAGCGTCAAATACTTGCTCTTGTCCTGACTGCACCTCAGCGTGCTGCACTGATCGAGCAACATTGTGCTGCGCAAGATCACCACTCTCTTGACACTCTAATTCACGCAACTCAAGCACTGCACCCGCCTGCTTAAAAGCAGCTTGGTATTGAGCAGCAGTAGCAGCATCAACACGCGATTTAATCACCACTCGCACTCCTGAAAAGAGCCGTGCTAGAGCCGCCTCATCAGCCTTAAATAAGCGTACAATCGCAGCTTTCACCTGTGATAATTCAGCGCTGGGTAGCAACTGTCCCGAGAAAGCAATTTCAAAGTATTGCATAGCCAACCCTTTATCATGAATGATATGCATAGCGATTTAATTGATATCTATTGCATAAACAGGCACTGTTTGTGCTTAATATTTATTGACTCAACCTATGCTTGCTACACTGCCGTGAAATTTGGAGTTCATCAATGGGCTATTTAGCGTCAATTTGGAAAACACCGGCACTTTTGATGTTGCTCACTGCCTTTGGCGCACTCAATGGCTGCTCAACCTGGGTGGGTAGCAGCTTTAAAAAGCCAGACATACAATTAGTTGATGTCGAACTGGTACATGCCAAGTTACTTGAGCAACAGTTTATTTTACACTTTCGTGTTGATAACCCCAATGCCAACAGCTTGCCTTTGCGCAGCCTAGACTATCGCGTGATGCTCAACGACACTCCGCTGGCCACAGGCTCACACAATCAGTGGCTTACGGTACAAGGTAACTCATACGCTTATTTTAAAATACCAGTACACACTAATCTGTGGCGGCATATGAAAGTCATTATGCGTATGCTAGAAAAACCCGACCAACCCATTCATTACGCACTGCATGCCGATATAAAAACTGGACTTTTATTCGGTAAAAAAATCAATATTCTACGTCGCGGTGATATCATTCCCGGCGACTATATTCGCGAGTAATTATTATGTCTTCTACAGAACACGTTCACGGTCCCGACTGCAACCACGCTCACGAGCAACACGAGCCCACACCGCATGTCCATGGTCCACATTGCAATCACAGCCATCAAGAGCCGGTACGCAATCCGCTAAAAGAAGTGGGCCGCAACGACCCCTGCCCGTGTGATAGCGGCAAAAAGTACAAAAAATGTCACGGTGCATAAGGTGCAGACATTTCCAACAGGCTGGCTCATTGCTGCTGCTGTTTGTGTTTTAGCTTTAGCTGTTTATGCAGCGCTGTTATGGCGTAAAGTCTGGCAGGCACAGCAGCACAAGCAACAACAGCAAGCTGAGCAAAAACGTCTGCGGCGCGATGACTTAATTGTCTTGGCCAATGGTTTTTTAACTGAGCAAATGCCTTGGGCAGAAGGCTGTATTCGCATTAAAGTTATCTTGGATCATTATGACTCTAATTTAACTATGCACGCAGACTACCAAGTCTTACAGTCAGTTTTTAGCGCCACTGAACACATTCCAACGCATGATGCGTGGCGTGCCCTGAGCAGCGCAGAAAAGCAGCCCTTTACCCAGTTGCTCAATGAATTAGAACTGCAGTACAAACAGGCCTCTGTGGTAGCTGTTAAACAGTTACTGGGTCAACTGCAAAACTAATCAGCGGACTCACCTTCTGTATTGTGGGTGAGTTCAAGTCGTGCGCGGTCTTGCCATTGCTCAGCAATTTCAGCTTTGACCGCCACACCCAACTGCTGAAAATCACTGGCCTGCTTAATCAAGTTACCCCGTCCATTAACCAGTTGGTCGCACGCTTTACGATAGGCTTCTTGCGCACGCTCCAAGCTATTGCCGATACCATCCATACTGCCCAAAAAGATACGCAACTTATCGTAGACTTTGCCTGCACGCTCGGCTAATTCTGCAGTACTGCGGCTTTGCTCTTCAAAACGCCACAACTGTCGCACAATAGTCAAACTGGCCAGCAAGGTGCTGGGCGTGGCAATTAAGATATTTCTCTCAATCGCCCGCTGCAACAAGCCCTCATCCGCCCGCACCGCGTCCGCAAAAGCCGATTCAATGGGCACAAACATAAACACCATATCTGGCGCATTCAAACCGGGCAGCGCAGCATAATCACGCTCAGCTAATTCAGCTACGCGAGCTGCAAAGGCATTCACATGCTCATGCAAAGCTTGCGCTCGTAACGTATCGTCATCGGCATTCACATAACGCAGATAAGCATTGAGCGAGACTTTAGCATCAATTATCAAATGCTTATTTTGCGGTAAATACACAATAGCATCCGGACGCTTGCGCCCTTCGCTGGTGGTAAAGCTAACCTCACGGGCAAAGTCTTTACCTTGCTGCAAACCTGCACGCTCCAGCACATTTTCTAAAATCAACTCACCCCAATTACCTTGAGTCTTGGTCTGCCCACGCAATGCACTGCTCAGCTCATGCGCCTCTCGAGTGATTTGCTGATTCAGCTCTTTAAGCTGCATCAGTTGTTGCTGCAAAGAAGCTTGCTGTTGTACATCTTTATGATGAATGTCTTCAACTTTTTGGCGAAAGCCATCAATTTGTTCGCGAAACGGCTTCAGCATGGTCTCGAGTGATTGCTGACTGCTTTGGGTTAACGACTGCCCGCGCGCTTCAAAAATCTGTGTGGCCAGTTGCTCAAACTCCAGCTTAAGCTGCTCACGACTGTCTTTGAGCAACTGCTGCTGCTCCAGTAAGTGCTGCTCTTTCTGTGCACTCAAACCTTGCAATGAAGAAAAATCTTGCTGCAACTGCTGATAATTATGCTGCAAGTCAGCGTATTTACCCTGCATATCCTGCCAAGCCTGCTCGCGTAGTTGCTGCTGCTCTTTTAACTCACGATACGCAGCTTGTGCTGCTTCAGCCCCGCCACGGCTGTGCATAAGCTGCGTATGCAACTGACTGTGCTCAGCCTTGAGCTGCTGCATATCAATATCGCGCTGCTTAAGCTGCTCATACAACTGATCATGCTGACTACCCAAGACTTGCAGCTCGGTGTCTTGCTGCTGCACCTGCTGCTGAGCTTGAACTAAAGCCGCCTGACTGGCGCTCAGTTGCCGAGTTAAGCCCTGCCCGCGCATAAACTGCTGCACAGCAGCACCTAAAACAAAAGCGCCAAGTAACAAGGGTGCAGCATAGTGCTGCAATACAGACACTAAGCTGAGCATACAGCCTCGCTTGCTTGCACTATTGACGGCTCTGCTATTCGCGCACTTTGCGCCATACGTATAAAGCTGAGCATCCATTGTGCGACAACTTGACCATCATGCCGCTGCTTTAAGCTCTGACACGCCTTTTGATACTGCTGCGGACAATAGATCGACTCTCGAATACGCAGTAGCGCTGCCGAAAACTCAGGGGTAAATTCAGGATGCCCCTGAAAGCACAAAACCTGTTGACCAATAGTAAAGGCTGCATACTCACAAAACTCACTGCTGGCTAACACTTTGGCCTTGTGCGGCAAAGCCACCACTTGATCACGATGACTGATAAGCAGTTGAAATTGCTCGGGCGCATCACCCAACCACTGCGGCTTATGCAAATCATAACTGTGTACACCAATACCCCAGCCTTTACTTGAGCGCTGCGTATCTCCACCCAACACCAAAGCAAGAATTTGATGACCAAAACAAATGCCCAGCAGTACATCACCCTGCACAAAAAGCTTATGTAAATAGGCGCGTAAAGTAACAATCCATGGATCATTACCAAATGAATCCGCCTTACTGCCCGTAACTAAATAAGCATCGAAGTGCTGACTGTCATCTGGGTAATCACCCTTGACCACATTAAACACTTGGCAATCCACTGAGATATCTTGTGTGCGGAATAACTGTTTAAACATTTTCCCAAAGCCAATAAATGCATCCTGCATTGTTGGATGCAAATCATCAGCCTCTAAAATACATATACGCAAGGTCATACACACATCTCCTCACCTGGTAAAACATACACTATAAAGGACATTGCCCTGCAACTGCATAGAGCGATAGTCGCCTATGTTTGCATAGCATGAAATTTAAAAAATCACTCGCCCTAGAAACAAAAAAACCGATTCAACTTTACAGTCAAATCGGTTTTTATCAGCTATTAATGCCTAAGCATCAACTGCACAGTCTACAGACTAGTCTTCACGGTAGCGGCGTAGCTTCAGTGCTTTACCTGCAACGCGAGTGTCTTTGAGTTTGCTGAGCAAGCTCTCTAGACCTTCTTCTGGCAACTCAACTAAGCTGAAGCTTTCACGAATCTGAATACGACCAATCGCATCACGTGACAGACCACCTTCGTTAAGGATCGCGCCCAATAGGTTGCGCGCAGCAACACCATCACGCACACCTAATGCTGTACGGCAGCGTACTTTACCTTCACTCAGTGCTAAGGGTGCGCGACGCTCACGCCCACCCTCACCACCACGGCTTTCACCACGGTCACCGCGACCACCTTCGCTACGGCCACCACGATCATCGCGACCACGTCCACCACGATCATCACGATCACGGCTATCACGACCACGGGGTGCAAGAACAGGCTGCTCACGCTCAACACCATCTAAGGTAAAGGCTTGGCCTTCAGTCGTTTTAGCTAATAACGCCAATGCTAAATCTTCAACACTGCAGTTAAGCTCAGTGGTCAAATGTGCCAACAGTTCAACGTTTTTGTTCTCTTTATCTTTAACGCGTGGCGCTAAGTCTTGAGTTAAGCGGCGAATACGCGCTTGCAGAATAACTTTAGCATCAGGCAATTGAATCTCAGCAATTTTCTGACCTGTGACACGCTCAACCACCTGTAACATACGACGCTCACGCGGTGTCACTAACAGTAATGCGCGACCTTCACGACCGGCACGACCGGTACGGCCAATACGGTGTACATAGGACTCTGGGTCATACGGCATATCAATGTTAAATACGTGTGTAATACGCGGCACATCAAGACCACGGGCAGCAACGTCAGTTGCAATCACAATATTTAAACGGCCATCTTTGAGTGAATCAATCACGCGCTCACGTTGATTTTGCGCGATATCACCATTCAATGCAGCAACTTTATAGCCTTTAGCTTCCAGTGCAGCTGCGATATCTAAAGTCGCCTGCTTGGTACGCACAAAACCGATCATTGCGTCAAAGTCTTCAACTTCTAACAAACGTAAAATAGCGTTTATTTTTTGATCCGCATGCACCATCAGATGAGCTTGATCAATACGCGCAACCGTTTGGGTTTTGCTAGCAATTTTAACTTGCTGCGGATTACGTAAGTGCTTTTCTGCAATACCGCGAATGGATGATGGCAGTGTTGCAGAGAATAATACGCTCTGACGCTCATCTGGCATGGCGTTGAAAATAAGCTCTAAGTCATCCATAAAGCCGAGTTTTAACATCTCATCAGCTTCATCAAGCACTAAGAACTTAATGGTTGACAGCAAACCACCGTTGCGGCTCAAGTGGTCAACTAGACGACCAGGCGTTGCAACAATAACTTGTGCGCCATTACGGATGGCTTTAAGTTGCGGGCCCATCGGCGCGCCACCATAGATAGCAACAACGTTCACCGTTGGCATTTGTGCCGCGAAGCTTTCAAATGCAGTAGCAACTTGCAAAGCCAACTCTCGGGTCGGTGCAAGTACTAATACTTGTGCTTCACGACGATTGGCATCAATACGCGACAAAATAGGTAATGCAAACGCAGCTGTTTTACCCGTACCGGTTTGTGCCTGGCCGATCATATCGTGGCCAGCCATAATCAACGGAATGGACTGTGTTTGAATCGGAGACGGCTCTTCGTAACCTACTGCAGTGATAGCAGCAAGCACTGAAGGGTGCAGTCCGAGAGTGTTAAAAGGAGCGATAGCTGGGGTGTTTTCGATTTCTTGGGTCATGGTATGCCTTAATAAGCATCCGCAAAGACCCATGAAAGCTGCACACGCCATGAAAGACCATAAATGGTCGCCCTTTTGGCAGCCTAATTGCGAGTATTTGCGAGAACGCTGTTTTAGAAAAAACGTCTAGGATAGTCCAATCTAGGACAAGCAGTCGAAGCCTAAGCTTCGGGATATTGCAGTAACCTTAACGGGGGCCGATCTGGCCGGCGCATATTATAGACACTTTTAGGCCGTCTTGACTAGTATTAGTTGCTAATATTTATAAAGACAGGGTCAACTGACTTTTAAAACTGCGCAAAACACCAGTCAAAGGGTCAACAAAGCTCATTTGCCGCGCCAGCAACTGCAAAGGCTGCTGATAGCTTTCATTTGCAGTCTGCACCTGCAACTGTGGATACAGCGGATCGTTGATAATCGCTGCACCTAAAGCAGCTAAATGCACGCGCAATTGATGCTTACGACCCGTGACAGGATAGAGACGATAACGCCATACGTCCCCCAACTGTTCACAGACTTCAATTACAGTATCGCTATTGGCCACACCCGCCACTTCCTGCATCCGAAAAAACTGCTCAGCCGGTTCAAGTCGACTGCGATGACGGTAAGGCCAGGCTAACTCAGGCAATGCACCCGCTAATGCTTCGTAACACTTAAATACTTTACGCTGACGAAATAAGCCTTGATAAGCATCGCGACTGCAAGGGTTCACAGAAAATAGCACCACGCCAGCAGTTAAGCGATCCAAGCGATGAATGGGCACAATGTCAGCATTATCTAAGCGCTTCATTAAACGGCGCAAAAGCGTCTCTTCGACATAACGCCCGGCGGGCATCGTCGGTAGAAAATGTGGCTTATCGACAGCTATCAAGTGTTCATCTTGATATAAAATACTTTCTGTAAAGGGCACCGCCGTCTCATTCGGCACTTCTCGAAAGTAATACACCAAAGTACCAGCCTGATAAGGCTCAGTGGGTGTTAAACACCGCCGTTGCCCATCTAAAACCTTACCGTCCAGCATACGCTGCTGCCAACTTTCACGGCTGATAGCAGCAAAGCGCTCGCACAAAAAGTCCAGTAGCAAGGCATAAGGACCAGAAGGTAAATGCACTCGACTGGCACCCAATAAAGTAGGTTGAGTCATATCGGCAATTAATGCACTGTATGACCAGCGGGGTCATACTCATCCACTTCGTCTACTGCTTCTTCCTCAGCCAAATGCCCTGCAGCCAAGAGTCCGGCATGAAACATTTCTTTAGCAATATCAATGTAGCGCGCTTTTAAAAAGCCACGCGCCTCACCGGAAAAAGTCAGAGTCACTAACGGCGTATCTTCTTCTGCACGGCGCAACACAATTCGACCGTCTGGCAGCTCAACAATTTCCAAAAACGCACTGGACATAAATCACTCTTAAAAAATCAAATAAACACTGCAGGGCCTATTGAGCCCTGCAGACAACTTAAGCTTTAGGCTTCTCGACCGGCTTAGCTTTACGCTTATCTTCCACCTGCCACTTTTTACCATCGTAAAATGCTTTCCAACCACTGGGCTTACCGTCAATTTCTGACTGCACATACTGCTCTTTGGTTTTACGACTGTAACGAATCACCGTTGGCTCACCATCGGGATCATGGGTCGGTGCGCTGAATAAGTACGCGTGCTTGGGGTCAATTTCCTTTTTATGCGGCAGCAACTCAAGCACCAATGGCGCTCGGGTTTCACGCTTTTTCGGGAACTGACTGGCGGCCAAGAACATACCTGAAGCACCATCACGCAACACATAAGTGTCGTCAACATTGACGCACTTCAGTTCAGGCATCGGCACCGGATCCATCTTGGGTGGCGCAGCTTCACCACTGCGTAATAACTTACGCGTGTTCTTACATTCAGCATTGGTGCAACCAAAATACTTACCAAAACGGCCGGTTTTTAATTGCATCTCACTGCCGCACTTATCGCACTCAAGACTTGGGCCTTCATAGCCTTTAATGCGGAACTGCCCTTCTTCCATGGCAAAACCGGTGCAATCAGGGTTATTACCACACACATGTAACTTATGCGTTTCATCCAGTAAGTACGCATCCATCGCCGTATCGCACTTGGCGCAACGACGCTTATTACGCAGCAGCAATGACTCAGACTCACCTTCGTCATCTTCTGCAATTTCGTTGCCTGGCACCAAGTTCATCGTTGACTTGCAACGCTCTTTAGGTGGCAAGGTGTAACCTGAACAGCCTAAAAACACACCGGTTGAAGCGGTGCGAATCATCATCGGACGGCCGCATTCCTTACATGGAATATCGGTCATGGTGGGTGCGTTTTCACGCATACCATTCTCTGCTGAGTCGGCTGCTTCCAGCTTGCTTTTAAAGTCACTGTAAAACTCATCCAGCAACTGCTTCCACTGCAACTCACCATGCGCCACATGGTCTAAACGCTCTTCCATTTGTGCGGTAAAGCTATAATCCATCAGATTTGCAAAGCTTTCGCCCAGGCGCTCGGTGACAATATCACCCATCTTTTCCGCATAGAAACGACGATTTTGTAAGGCCACATAGCCGCGGTCTTGAATGGTAGAAATAATAGCTGCATAGGTTGAAGGTCGACCAATGCCCTGCTTCTCCAGTTCTTTCACCAAGCTCGCTTCACTAAAACGCGCCGGCGGCTTAGTAAAGTGCTGCGTAGGATCAAGCTTAACTAAACTCAGCACATCGCCTTTTTTCAAATCAGGCAAGACTGCATCTTCCGCACCCTTACCTTGCTGTGGCTGCACCTTGGTGTAACCATCAAATTTCAAGATACGACCGCGAGCACGCAATTCAAATTGCGCTGCCTCAACGGTTAAGCTGGTGGCGATGTATTCCGCCGGTGGCATTTGACACGCCACAAACTGACGCCAAATCAACTCATACAAGCGCTCAGAGTCACGCTCCATACCTTTAAGCATCGAGGTTTGCACATTGACATCAGAAGGACGAATCGCTTCGTGCGCCTCTTGTGCACCTTGCTTGCTGCTATACAAAACAGGCGCGTCCAACAGGTATTTCTTACCAAACTCTTTTTCAATAAAACCACGCACCATTTCAATAGCATCATTAGAAATATTGGTTGAGTCAGTACGCATATAGGTGATGTAACCGGCTTCATACAAACGCTGCGCCAGCATCATGGTTTTCTTTACGCCAAAACCTAAACGCGTACTGGCCGCTTGCTGCAGAGTCGAAGTGATATAAGGTGCGCTCGGACGGCTACTGGTGGGCTTATCTTCACGCTTAACCACTGAGTAGACTGACTTTTCCAGCACTGCCAATGCAGCATCAGTTTGCTCTTTACTGACCGGGCGAAAAGCTTTACCGGCATCACGCATCACTTCAAAACGTGTATTGATTTTATCTGCGTTATTTAAATCCGCGTGCACCTGCCAAAACTCTTCAGGAATAAACGCTCGAATCTCTTTCTCGCGCTCAACCACGAGCTTCACCGCCACCGACTGCACGCGACCAGCAGATAAACCACGCGCAACTTTTTTCCATAGCAAGGGCGAGACCATAAAGCCCACGACACGGTCTAAGAAACGACGCGCTTGTTGAGCATTGACCTGATCAATATCCAACTCGCCTGGCTCAGCAAAAGCACCTTGAATGGCCTTCTCAGTAATTTCGTTAAACACCACACGCTTATAACGGCTGTCATCGCCACCAATGGCTTCGCGCAAGTGCCAAGCAATCGCCTCACCCTCACGGTCCAAGTCCGTCGCGAGATAAATAGTGTCAGCGTCTTTAGCTAAACGGCGCAGCTCTTCGATAACCTTTTCTTTACCAGGCAGAATTTCGTAACGCGCCTTCCAGTCATTTTCAGGATCAATACCCATTCTGGCAACCAAGGTGCGCATGGCTTTTTCTTTGGGCGTTAATTGTGCAGTATCTGCAGCTTTCGCGCGCTTAGCTGGCTCTTTACCAGCAGCAGAACCGCCACTTGTCGGTAAATCACGAATGTGACCCACGCTCGACTTCACCACATACTCATCACCTAAGTATTTGTTGATTGTCTTCGCTTTTGCGGGGGACTCTACGATAACCAGCGATTTGCTCATTGCTCAGAATATTCCTGGAATAAATAAAGTGACACACCTGTAACGACAGGCTCAATATCACAAAAAAATACGATAACTTACTTTATAGTGAGGCTATATATAGGTTGAAAGCCACTTAGGTCAAGTTTTTGCTGAATGTGCTCTCAGCTTTTTGGCGGTAAAAACATGTTTTCTTCAGCGTGTAACAAAGTAAAACGCGGCTGCAATTGTCCTTGCACTTGCACCTGTTCAACAAACATTGACAGCGGACGCACCCATAGACCAAAGGCGCCATATAGCGCTTGATAGACGACCAATGGTTCTTCACTTTCCGAGTGCTGAGCAACACCAATCACTCGATATTGTGGACCCTTATAATGCTGATAAATGCCAACTTGTATACTCATTATATGCTTCCAAATAAAAAAGCCGAGACATCAAGCCCCGGCTTTGGTATTGCAAAGACGTTTACACGCGTTCAAATACCGTAGAAATACCTTGGCCTAAACCAATACACATGGTGGCTAAACCTAAGGTACCACTGTTTTGCTTCATCACATTCAGCAAAGTACCGGAAATACGCGCACCGGAACAACCAAATGGGTGACCTAAAGCAATCGCACCACCATGTAAATTGACCTTCTGCTCCATTTTATCCAGCAGCTTTAAGTCTTTGAGCACAGGTAAGGCTTGGGCAGCAAAGGCTTCGTTAAGCTCAACAAAGTCAATATCATCCATAGTTAAACCGGCACGCTTCAAGGCTTTATGCGTGGCTGGCACAGGACCGTAACCCATAATTGCTGGATCCACACCGGCAACGGCCATCGAGCGCACGACAGCCATAGGCTCAATACCTAAGTCTTTAGCACGCTGCGCAGACATTACGATCATGCACGAAGCACCATCAGTGATCTGTGATGAAGTACCGGCAGTTACAGTACCGCCTTTAGGGTTAAACGCAGGACGTAATGCGGCCAAGCTTGCCAGTGTTGTTTCTGGACGAATGGTTTCGTCGTAGTCAAACACCTTCAAAAAACCATCGGCATCATAGCCTTGCATTGGAATAATTTCGTCTTTGAAATTGCCTTCAACGGTAGCCTTTTGTGCCAAACGGTGTGAACGCTCGCCAAACGCATCTTGCTGCTCACGGCTGATACCATGCATTTTACCCAGCATTTCAGCCGTCAAACCCATCATGCCTGACGCTTTCGAGGCATAGAGTGACATATGCGGATTCGGCTCAAGACCGTGCATCATGGCCACATGACCCATATGCTCTACACCACCGACGACAAACACATCACCGTTACCGGTTTGAATGGCTTGTACTGCAGTGTGCAGCGCGCTCATGGATGAACCACACAAACGACTCACAGTTTGCGCAGCGCTGGTGTGAGGGATGGCAGTCATCAAAGACGCCATACGGGCAATGTTCCAGCCCTGCTCTAGGGTTTGGTTAACGCAACCCCAGATCACATCTTCAACTTCGGCTGGGTTAACTTTGTCATTACGATTTAGCAAACCCGTAATTAACTGGGCTGACATATTTTCAGCACGTGTATTGCGGTGCATCCCGCCTTTAGAACGACCCATAGGGGTACGTCCGAAGTCTACAATGACTGCATCTCTTGGATTTAAGCTCATATCTTTACTCCCGCTCTAATCTGTTATCGATTAACCGAAAAAGGTTTGACCGTTTTTGGCCATTTCACGTAATTTTTCGGTCGGGTGATATAGCGCACCCAAATCAGCGTACTGGTCAGCTAAAGCAACAAACTCAGCCACGCCAATGCTGTCGATGTAACGTAATGCACCACCACGGAATAACGGGAAACCAATACCGTAAATCAAACCCATATCAGCTTCTGCGGCAGTCTCAACAATACCGTCTTCAAGGCAACGTACTGTTTCCATGCACAATGGAATCATCATCCAGTTGATGATGTCTTCATCAGTCACTTCACGCTGCTCATAAATCACCGGTGCTAAAACACCTGCAATCGCATCGTCCACGACTTTTTTCGGCTTACCACGCTTGTCTGTTTCATAGGCATAGAAACCTTTACCATTTTTCTGACCTAAACGATCGGCCTCATACAGCGCATCGACTGCAGAGCGTTGATCATCTTTCATTCGGTCAGGGAAGCCTTCAGCCATCACGTCACGACCATGGTGTCCGGTATCAATACCCACCACGTCCATTAAATAGGCAGGACCCATCGGCCAGCCGAATTTCTCCATAACTTTATCAATGCGCACAAAATCAACGCCAGCGCTGACAAGTTTTGCAAAGCCACCAAAGTATGGGAACAGCACGCGGTTGACTAAGAAACCTGGGCAGTCATTGACTACGATTGGGTTTTTACCCATTTTCTGCGCGTAAGCAACTGTGGTCGCGACCGCTTCATCAGATGAGTGTTCACCACGAATCACTTCAACCAATGGCATCATATGCACAGGGTTAAAGAAGTGCATGCCGACAAAGTTTTCAGGACGCTTCAGCGCTTTTGCCAACAAGTTGATTGAAATGGTTGAGGTGTTCGAAGCCAGGATGGTGTTCTCGCCCACATGCTGCTCAACTTCTGCCAATACCGCTTGCTTAACTTTTGGATTTTCAACAACTGCTTCAACCACAATATCCACATGACCAAAATCGCCATAGGACATGGTTGGACGAATTGCATTCAAAGCTTTAGCCATGGCAGCAGGCGTTAAACGCTGACGCTCTACACGCTTGACTAGCAGCTTAGCGGCTTCATCTAGGCCTAACTGAATACCCTCTTCGCGGATATCCTTCATTAAAATTGGCGTGCCTTTTAGCGCAGACTGGTAAGCGATACCACCCCCCATAATACCTGCACCTAATACGGCTGACAGCTTCACATCACGAGCAATTTTCTCGTGCACTTTGGCTTTACGCTTGAGCTCTTGGTCGTTTAAAAACAGACCAATTAAGCTTTCAGCCACTGACGTTTTCGCTAATTTAGCAAAGCCTTTAGCTTCAATTTCCAGCGCTTTATCACGACCATGGTTGGCCGCTTTTTGAATGGTCTTCACCGCTTCAATAGGCGCTGGGAAGTTAGGTCCCGCCTGTGCAGCCACTAAACCTTTGGCTGTTTCAAAACTCATCATTTGCTCAATGGCATTGAGCTTGAGCTTTTCCAGCTTAGGTTGACGCTTAGCTTTGTAATCCAACTCGCCTGAGATTGCACGCTGAGCCAAGTCAATCGCAGCAGCTAGCAACTTATCAGCGCTCACCACAACATCGACTGCGCCGACTTTAAGTGCTTCTTCAGCACTACCTTCTTTACCACCAGCAATCCACTCAACGGCATTATCAGCGCCCACCACACGTGTTAAACGTACAGTACCGCCAAAACCTGGATAAATACCAAGCTTAACTTCAGGCAAACCTACTTTGGCACTGTCCGACATCACACGATAATCTGCAGCCAAGCACATTTCAAAACCACCGCCTAGAGCGATGCCATTGATCGCTGCTACGGTAGGCACATTCAAATCTTCAAAATCATTAAAGATTTTATTGATTTCAAGGTTGGCAGCAATCAGCTCTTCTTCAGGCAGCTTAAAGTTCTCAACGAACTCAGTGATATCTGCACCAACGATAAATACATCTTTACCACTGGTCACAACCACAGCCTTAACATCGTTATGGGCTTGGATTGCATCCACTGCAGCGCGCAGTTCAGTCAGTGTAAGACGGTTAAACTTATTGACGGACTCACCCTTGAGGTCGAAATTTAATTCAACGATGCCACTTTTAAGGGTCTTCACCGTGATGGCTTTACCTGCGTAAATCATCAGCTGATCTCCATTCTATGGAAGCTGAGCAGTCTTTAATTGAGGACTGTCAGCCATTCAATATTGTGCAAGGCACTTTGCGAAACACTGTTTGGCACTCATACCATTATTATATTCAGAAGAATTTAAGCGGCAGCGCCAAAACGAATTTCATACGCCCGTTTGATTTGGGTAAGCACACATTCACGTAATTTTTTCTCTTTGTCAATTAGCAACATCGAAGAATGTTAAAAAACTCTCGACTACTGTGCCATAGACCCACACTTTATGAGGGTAAATCGTACGACCAAGATAAATTCGTGCAATTACTCTGCGCTGACGTTACATTAAAGTTGATTGTGTAACGCAAGGCAGTGCTTGGATGCAATATAAAGTGCGGCCTACAACCTCAATACCACGCACTCAACGGCGCTAAGCCAAGAAAAAGGACTGGAGACAGCTATGGCATATTCCCATCTACTGATTGCTATTGATTTAACCGAAGATTGTCACCGCGTTTTGGAAAGAGCCCAGCAACTGTGCCAAGCGCTGGCTTGCCAAACCACACTGGTGCACGTTGTTGAGCCACTGACCATGGCTTTTGGTGGCGATGTGCCAATGGACTTATCACTGCTACAAGAACAACAAACTGAGCAAGCACAACACAAGCTCAATATTTTGGCTGAACAGCATCAATTGCTCAAAGAAAACAACTGCCACCTACGTTACGGTCAGCCACGCCAAGAGATTCATCTATTGGCCAAAGAGCATAACTGCGACCTGATTATTGTGGGCAGCCATGGCCGTCATGGCTTAGCGGTGCTGCTCGGCTCAACAACTAAAGACTTGTTAGCCGATGCGCCTTGCGACGTACTAGCAGTCGATTTACAAACCCATACTGCAGACGATTAATAGCCACATAGCAAAACAGGCAAGCTGCTGATGCAGAGCTTGCCTGTTATATAAGTCACCCACCTGCCGTGCACAGACCTGAGCCATGATGCACGGTCAGTCACTTGAGCTTAGCTGTCGAGCTCAGCCCAACGCTCAATCAGCGCATCCAACTGCTGCTGCACAGTATCAATCTTAGCCAATACCGCTTCAGTCGCTTCCTGCGATTGCTGATAAAAATCAGCCGCAGAGACTTGCTCATGCAAAGCTGCAAGCTGTGTTTCTAACGCTTCAATCTCGCTTGGAATGGCATCCAATTCACGCTGTAATTTATAGCTCAGCTTCTTTTTGGACTCTGTGTTGCTCGCAACTGGCGTTGGTGCAGCCGCTGCAACCACAGGCTCCGCGGCCTTAGCTGTCGGTGCTTCAAGGTCATCGGTCACACCGAGCAAACGGATACTACCGCCTTGGCGCAGCCAGTCATCAAAGCCACCGACATACTCACGTACACGGCCAGTGCCATCAAACACCAGGGTGTTAGTCACGACGTTATCTAAGAACGCACGGTCGTGACTGACAATCAGCACAGTGCCTTTAAAGTCCATCAACACTTCTTCGAGCAGCTCTAGGGTTTCTACGTCCAGATCGTTAGTCGGCTCATCGAGTACTAACAGGTTAGCCGGACGAGTAAATAGCTTGGCCAAGAGTAAACGCGCACGTTCACCGCCAGATAAGGCTTTAACTGGGGTACGGGCACGTTGCGGACTGAAGAGGAAATCACCTAAATAACTGAGTACGTGCTTGCTTTGACCATTAATCATAATGGTATCGCTGCCTTCACCGACGTTCTCAATCACAGTTTTTTCTGGGTCAAGCTGATGACGCAACTGGTCAAAATAGGCCACTTCCAATTTAGTACCCACGGTAATGGTTCCTGAAGTGGGCTGCAAATCACCTAACAACAATTTCAGTAAAGTAGTTTTACCGCTACCGTTAGCGCCGAGCAAACCAATGCGGTCGCCACGCTGCAAGACCATGGAGAAGTCTTTAATCAACTCACGACCACCCGGATGCGCAAAGCTGACATGCTCAGCCACAATCACCTGCTTACCTGATTTTTCACCGGCACCAATATTGATATTGGCAGTACCTTGACGTTCACGACGCTGACTGCGTTCAACACGCAACGCTTTAAGTTCACGCACACGACCTTCATTACGTGTACGACGCGCTTTAATACCTTGGCGAATCCATACTTCTTCTTGCGCGAGCTTTTTATCAAACAAAGCATTGGCGGTTTCTTCAGCGGCTAACTGTTGCTCTTTGTGTACCAAGAAACTTGCGTAGTCACCATTCCAGTCAATCAAGTGACCGCGGTCCAACTCTAAAATCCGGGTGGCTAAATTTTGCAAAAAAGCTCGGTCGTGTGTAATAAAAATCACCGCACCGGTAAAGTTTAATAAGGCCTCTTCCAGCCAAGCAATAGCACCAATATCCAAGTGGTTGGTTGGCTCATCCAGTAAGAGTAAATCCGGCTCAGCCACCAAAGCTTGCGCCAGCAGTACCCGACGACGCCAACCACCGGACAGCTCGTTCATTTTTTTATCTGCAGGCAGTTGTAAACGGCTCAGCGTACTGTCCACTAACTGCTGCAAACGCCAGCCATCACGTGCTTCAAGCTCTTGCTGCACATGCATCATTTTATTCAGATCTTCATCGGTGACGATGTTCTGACTGATATGATTGAACTGCGCTAACAATTCGCCAACGCCATCGAGGCCTTCAGAAACCACTTCAAAAATAGTCTTTTCATCGGCCACCGGTAATTCTTGCGGCAGTTCGCCAATTTTCAAGCCGGGTGCGCGCCACACTTCACCGCCATCCGGCACACGGTTACCACGTACAACATGCAGCATGCTTGACTTGCCCGTACCATTGCGGCCAATAATGCACACGCGCTCGCCACGCGCAATTTGCCAGGAAACATCCTCCAACAATGGAGTCGCGCCG